>WFXX01000292.1 GCA_015490395.1 Gammaproteobacteria bacterium
CCGCCCTCCGCCGCGCCACCGGCCGGGGCGGGGGCCGGCCCCGCGGCCTGCGGAAGGGCCGGGGCCGCCCGGCGGTCCGGCGGGGACACCGGCTCCTCCGCCGGGCGCAGGGACCTGCCCCTGGCCCCGGATCCGGAGCTGGGCCTGGAGATGACCCTGCTCCGCATGCTGGCCTTCCGCCCGGCGGAGGAGCCGGTGTCCCCGCCGGACCGCCGGGCGGCCCCGGCCCTTCCGCAGGCCGCGGGGCCGGCCCCCGCCCCGGCCGGTGGCGCGGCGGAGGGCGGGCTGGACTGGGAGGCCCTGGTGGCCTCTCTTCCCCAGGGGCCGGTGCGCCAGCTCGCCTCCCACTGCGTGCTGGAGGGGCGCGAGGGGGAGCGCATCCGGCTGGCCTTGGATCCGGCCTGCGCGGCCCTGCGCACCCCCCGGGTGGAGGAGCGGCTGCGCCGGGCCCTGGAAGAGGCCGTGGGGGGGACGGTGCGGCTGGAGCTGCGCCTAGCGGAGCGAGAGGCGCGTGACGCCACCCCAGCGGCCCGGCGGCGTGCCGAGGCCCGGGCCCGGCAACGGGCCGCCGAGGAGGCCCTCCGGGGGGAGCGTCCCTTCCGGGAGCTGCAGGAGGTCCTGGAGGCCACCGTGGTGCCGGGCTCGGTGGCCCCCCCGGAGGATGCTTAGGAATAACATGATTTATGTTGCGCAGCGCATTGTTTATTGGAGAGGTATCATGAAGGGACTAGGCCAGCTCATGAAGCAGGCCCAGCGCATGCAGGCGGACATGCAGCGGGCCCAGGAGGAGATCGCCGCCATGGAGGTCACCGGTCAGGCCGGCGGTGGCTTGGTGCAGGTGGTCATGACCGGCCGGCACGACGTCAAGCGGGTCACCATCGACCCCAGTCTCCTGGAGGAGGAGAAGGAGATGCTGGAGGACCTCCTGGCGGCGGCGGTGAACGACGCCGTGCGTCAGGTGGAGGAGAGGGCCAAGGAGAAGATGGCCAGCCTGGCCGCGGGCCTGGGGCTGCCCGGCGGCCTCAAGCTGCCCTTCTGAGATGAGCGCCGTCTTCCCGGAGACCCCTGGCGGGAGGGGTTCCCCCGGAGGTGGTTTGGTGGAGGCCCTCGTGGAGGCCCTGCGTTGCCTGCCCGGGGTGGGTCCCAAGTCCGCCCGGCGCATGGCCTACCATCTCCTGGAGCGGGACCGGGAGGGAGCCCGGCGCCTGGCCCGGGCCCTGGAGGAGGCCGCCGAGCGGGTGGGGCACTGCCGCTCCTGCCGCACCCTGAGCGAGGCCGAGCTCTGCCCCCTCTGTGCCAGCCCCGCTAGGGACCGGAGTCTGCTCTGCGTGGTGGAGTCCCCCGCCGACGTGGCCGCCCTGGAGGCCGGTGCCGGCTACCGGGGTCTGTACTTCGTGCTGTTGGGCCGCCTCTCGCCCCTGGATGGCATCGGCCCCCGGGAGCTGGGGCTGGACCTGCTGGAGCGGCGCCTGGCCGAGGGGGAGGTGCAGGAGGTGATCCTGGCCACCAATCCTACCGTGGAGGGTGAGGCCACCGCCCATTACGTGGCCGAGCTGGTGCGGGCCCGTGGCATTAAGGCCACCCGCATCGCCCATGGCGTCCCCCTGGGTGGCGAGCTGGAGTACGTCGACAGCGGCACCCTTTCCCAGGCCCTGGCAGGCCGGCGAGAGATCGGGGGCGAGGAGGGTTGATGGAGGCTATCCTACACAGCGGCCCGGTGCTCTACACCGCGGCCACCCTGCTCCTGATGCCGGCGGTGATCGCCCTGCGCCGCCGCTGGCGTCTGCACGCCGCCCTCATGGGCTTGATCATCCTGGGCGACCTAGTCATGCCCTTCTATCTCTACGCCACCAGGGACTGGTACCGGCGGCTCATCGAGCAGGGGGAGCTCTTCGGCTTCCTGATCTGGATGCACGTGGCCCTGGTCTTCGTGCTCTATGGGCTCTACTATCAGCAAGTTCGCACCGGGCGGCGGCTGGCGGCCACCGGGGAGGGCGAACAGCGGGCCTCCCACCGGGCCCAGGCCCGGGCCATTCTGGGCACCCGCCTCCTGGTCCTGCTCACCGGGGCCCTCCTGGTGGAGCCGGCAGAGGATCCCGTGGCAGAATAGAGTGGCGGCACCGCCACCCGGGCCCTCCTCCGCGAGCCTCTCATGCAGCTCACCCTTTACACCGACTATTCCTTGCGCGTGCTCATCTACCTGGCCCTCTACCCCCGGGAGACGCCCACCATCAGCGAGATCGCCGAGCGCTACGGCATCTCCCGCAACCATTTGGTGAAGGTGGTGCACCGCCTGGCCCGGGAAGGCTTCGTGCGCACCATCCGGGGGCGGGGCGGGGGGATCGTTCTGGCCCGATCTCCCGAGGAGATCACCATTGGCGAGGTGGTGCGCTGCACCGAGGGCCCCCTCCGGCTGCTGGACTGCCTCGGGCAGGACGGCGGAGACGACTGCCCCATCACCGCCGCCTGCCGCCTCAAGCGGGTGCTGGGCAGGGCCCAGGACGCCTTCCTCCGGGTGCTGGATGAGACCAACCTGGCGGAGGTGGTGCACAACCGCAGCTGGCTGCGCCACCGCCTGGCGGCGGGCGGCGGAGGCTAGGCCGCCCCCCTACGCTGCGCCAGGGCCGCCGCGGGGGCCCTGGCGCAGCTCCTCCAGGATGCGCCGGTAGCTGCGCCAGCGTCGGGGGTCCACCTCGCCCCGCTCCACGGCCTCGCGCACTGCGCAGCCGGGCTCGCCCAGGTGCAGGCAGTCGTTGAAGCGGCAGCCGGCTGCCAGGCGACGCAGCTCCACGAAGCCCTGGGCCACCTCCCGGGGGGCGACGTGCCAGAGCCCGAAGGCCCGCACCCCAGGCGAGTCGATGACCGCCCCTCCGCTTGGCAGGCGGTAGAGGGTGGCGCGGCTGGTGACGTGGTGCCCGACGGTGCCCTCGGGCCCCTGCCCCTCGGGGGCCACGGCGATGTCGGCCTCGGGGAGCAGGGCCTTGAGCAGGGAGGACTTGCCCACCCCCGAGGCCC
>WFXX01000293.1 GCA_015490395.1 Gammaproteobacteria bacterium
CATGATGGGGGGCATGATGATGGGCGGCACCGCTCCCCTCTCGGCCAGCTACGGGGACCTCCAGGGGCGCAACGGGGCCACCCCCCTCACGGGGGGTGCCACGGGCTCCGGGAGCGGCACTGGGCATCCCGCGCGGGTGCGCCTGCGCATGGTCAACCAGGAGGCCGGTGGAGGCTTTCGTCAGGAAGTCCTCAAGGGGGCGGAAGACCGCAAGCCGCGCATCCTCCAGGAGCTGGTGGCTGCAGGTCTGGAGTCCCGGGTCCTGCTGGACCTGAGCGGACAGGACTATGCCGGGGCAGGCCAGGCCTCGGTCTCCTTGCGCCAGCGCCTCCCGGGTTCCGCAGGCGGTGGTGTCTTTGATTGGTCGGCGAACGCCCAGGACCGTTTCCTCACCGCGGGACGCTACCGCTACCAGCCGGGCTCCGGGGACGGTGGCAGCGCGGGCCAGTACAGCTATTTCGATGGCGGCTATCCCTTGCCGTCGGATTACACCCCCTACTGCGATCCCGCCCAAAATCCGGTCTCAGGTTGCGTGGACTACCTCCAGGGCAACCTGGGCATGATGGGTGGCATGATGGGAGGAAACTAGCGGGCGTTCCGGGAAGGCCTCGTGGGCAGGGCAGCGGCCCGGTGCCACAGCTCCACCGCCCCGGCCACCGCCGCCGGCACCGCCAGCAGGTTCAGCACCGGGAAGGAGGCCAGGGCCAGGGCCGCGAGGCCGAAGCCCCAGCGCAGGGCCCGGCGCCTGCGCAGCCGCTCCTGCGCCCGCTCCCGCGCCTCTGGGGCCCAGGCCAGCGGATAGGCCAGGTGCTCCCAGGCCATCACCCAGGCGCCCAGGACCACCCAGCCCACAGGGGCCAGCAGGCCCAGTCCTGGCACCAGGGCGAGCAGGCCTAGGGCCGCGGCCCCGGCCAGTCCCAGGGTCGCCAGGCGCAGGCCCCGGAGCAGATCCAGGAGCGCCTCACGCCAGCCGCCGCCCTGGGGGACGGCGTGGCCTAGGCGCCGGGCCACCGCTGCAGCCAAGGCGTCGTTGAAGGGCCCCGCCAGCAGATGGGCCAGGGGCACCCACAGAAAGGCCGCCACGACCAGCAGGGCCATCAGCGCCAAGGGGACCAGGAGCCAAGCCGACCAGTCCAGCCAGTCCGGTAGCCAGCCGGTGAGCCCTTCCCACAAGGGCCCAAGGCCGAGGAGCAGCCCCCCGCCCAGGACCGCCGCCAGGGCCAGGGCGCTCAGGAGCAGGGGGGCCAGGGCGTGACGCCGCAGCTCGGGCTCGCGGAGCCGGGCCAGGCCCCGGAGGAGGCAGGAGGCCCCCAGAACAAAATCTTTCATCTCATCATGTTGCGTCGTTTTCTTCTGTCTGATTCTGCATCATGGCAAGGCGGGCGGCGCCGCAGGCGGCCTCCCGGTGGAGGGGCTGCACCAGGGGCACGCCCAGCAGGTGGCGCCGGATGGCTTGCCAGGCAGGGTTCCGGGCCCCACCGCCGACGGTGCGCACCGAGACCGGATAGGGAGCCCCCAGGACCTGAAGCCGCCGGTAGCCGTCCCGCTCGATGCGCGCCAGACCCTCGAGGATGGCCTGGAGGAAGCGGGCCCGGTCTCGGGGCCGGGGCTCCAGACGCGGGGGGAGCCTGGGGTCGGCCACCGGGAAGCGCTCCCCGGGTCGGGTCAGGGGATAGTAATCCAGGCCGGTGGGATGCTCCGGATGCAGGTGGGGCGTGAGGGCCTCCAGCTCCTGCAGCGTGAAGTGCTCCAGCAGCACTGCCCCCCCGGCATTGGAGGCACCCCCGGCTAGCCAGCGGGTCCCCGCGGGCGTCTCCAGGCGGTGGCTGTAGACGCCGTGTGCTGGGGAGGCCACCGGGCTGGGGGAGAGGACCTTGAGGATGAGGGTGGAGCCCAGGGAGGTGACCGCCTCGCCGGGGCGGGTGGCTCCGGTGGCCAGGAAGGCGGCCACCCCGTCGGTGGTGCCGGCATGCACCGTCGTGCCCGAAGCCAGCCCCAGCTCGGCGGCCGCCTCCGGGGCCACCTTGCCTAGGGGTGCCCCCGGCGGCACCGGACGGGGGAGCCAAGCGGGGGGCAGGCCCTCGGCCTCCAGGAGGCGAAGCAGCCAGCCGGGCCAGGCCAGGGACAGGGGATCGTGGCCCAGCTTCAGCAGGTTGTTCCAGTCCTCCCGACCCCAGCGCCCCAGCAGGAGCCCGGTGAGCCAGCCGGCGGGGCTGTGGGCATAGGCGACCTCTGCCAAGCGTCCCTCGCGCCGCAGTTGCCGCCCCAGGTGCAGGAGCCTGGCTAGGGCCGAGGCCGGCCCGCGGGCGGGGCTGGCGGGATCGGCCATCGCCTCGATGCGCCGCGCCTCCTCCACCGCCCGGGTGTCGTCGTAGAGCAGGGCCGGACCCAAGGGTCGGCCCCCTCCATCACACAGCAGCAGGCTCCCCGAGGTGCCGTCCAAGCACACCGCCCCCACCGCATCGGGCGGCAGCTCCCGCCACAGGGCGCCCAGGGCCTGGCGCAGGGCCTCCCGCCAGCTCCGGGGATCCTGCTCGCTGCAGGGGCCCCGCCTCCGGGGCGGCGGGAGGGGGGCACGTCCTGCGGCCACCAGGTGTCCGGAACGGTCCAGGACGGCGGCCCGGCAGCCGGAGGTGCCCAGATCCACACCCAGCCACAGGCCCCCGGGGGGTGGCTCGATCACGGCTTCAGGCCGGGCCGGGCGGCAGGCGCACCTCGGGGGGCGGGGCCCAGCCCTCGCGCCGGTGCTCGGCCACCACCGTGGTGTAGATCCCCCCGCGCACATTGAACTCGGCCGTCAGGCGCATGAAGCGGGGCTCGGTGGCCGCCACCAGGTCGTCCAGGATGCGGTTGGTCACATCCTCGTGGAAGTGCCCCTCGTCCCGGTAGGACCAGATGTAGAGCTTGAGCGACTTGAGCTCCACGCAGCGCTGGTCGGGCACGTACTCGAGGTGCAGGACGGCAAAGTCCGGCTGCCCGGTCTTCGGGCACAGGCAGGTGAACTCCGGGATCCGGATCCTTATGGTATAGTCGCGGCCCGGATGGGGATTGGGGAAGGTCTCCAGTGTCCGGCTGGGGCGCGTGGGCATGGAGGGCAAGATACCGGAGGCCGGACCGCACCGGCAAGCGCCCGCCGCCCCCGGCGTCTCCTTCCCCGTGCCGGTGCCTTGGCCTCTCTCCAGGGCTTGAGCCCGCCGCCCCTCGCCCGTTCCCGCCCGGGCCCCCGACGAGGCAAGCATGCACCTGAAGCGGATCAAGCTCGCCGGCTTCAAGTCCTTCGTGGATCCCACCTCGGTCCCCTTTCCCGGCAACCTGGTGGCCGTCGTGGGCCCCAATGGCTGCGGCAAGTCCAACATCATCGACGCGGTGCGCTGGGTGTTGGGCGAGAGCTCGGCTAGGCACCTGCGCGGCGAGGCCATGGCCGATGTGATCTTCAACGGCTCCAGCGCCCGCCGCCCCGTGGCCCAGGCCTCCGTGGAGCTGATCTTCGACAACAGCGACGGCCGGGTGGGAGGGCCGTACGCGTCCTTTGCAGAGATCGCCGTGCGCCGGCAGGTCTCCCGGGATGGCCAGTCGGTGTACTACCTCAATGGCAGCCGGTGCCGGCGCAAGGACATCACGGACCTGTTCCTGGGGACGGGCCTCGGGCCCCGCAGCTACGCCATTATCGAGCAGGGCACCATCTCCCGCCTGGTGGAGGCCCGTCCTGAGGAGCTGCGCCTCTTCCTGGAGGAGGCGGCGGGCGTGTCCAAGTACAAGGAACGGCGTCGGGAGACGGAGCTGCGCCTGCGCCACGCTCGGGAGAATCTGGCCCGTCTGGAGGATCTGCGCCAGGAGCTGGAGGATCGGCTGCGCAGCTTGGAGCGCCAGGCTCGAATCGCCGAGCGTTACAAGGCCCTCAAGGCCGAGGAGCGGGAGGTGGAGGGCCAGCTCCTGGCCTTGCGCTGGCGTGCCCTGCGGGAGGAGGTGGTCGCCCGGGAGCGGGAGGCGGCCGCTCGGGAGACGGCGCTGGAGGGGGCCCGGGCTAGGCTGCGGTCGGTGGAGGCCCGCCTGGAGGTCGCCCGGCAGGCCCACGAGCGGGCCGGGGAGGGCTTCCAGGCCGCCCAGGCCCGGGTCTACGAGGCGGGGGCCCGTGTGGCCCGCCTGGAGGAGTCCCTGCGCCATGCCCGAGAGAGCCGGGCGCGGCAAGCCCGGGAGCTGGAGGCCGTGCGCCGGGAGCTGGCTGAGGCCGGCGGGCACCAGGAGGCGGACCGGGCGCGTATTGCCGCTCTGGAGGAGGAGCTGGCCGGTGGCCGGCGGGCCCTGGCCGGTCTGGAGGAGGCCGAGGCGGTGGCCGCCCGGGCCCTGGAGGAGGCCGAGGCAGCCATGCAGGCCTGGCGGGAGGCCTGGGAGGCTCACGGGCGGGAGGAGGCTGTCTGGCGGCGGGTGGTGGAGGTGGAACGGGCCCGTATCCAGCACCGGGAGGAGCAGCTCCAGGCCCTGGAGGCGCGCCAGGGGCGTCTGGAGGCCGAGGCCGGTGAACTGGATACGGCCGCTCTGGAGGAGGAGCTGGCCGAGGCTGGTGCCGGGCTGGAGGCGGCGGATCGGGAGGTGGAGGCCCTCGGCCGGAAGGTCGAGACGGCCCGCTGTCGGGTTCACGAGGCCAGGCAGCGGGCCCGAGAGCTGCGCGAGCGCCTCGAGGCGGCGCGGGCCGAGCTGCACCAGGTCCGGGGCCGTTGCGCCTCCCTGGAGGCCTTCCTGGAGGAGGCCTTGGGCACGGGCCGGGAGGGCAGGCGGGCCTGGCTGCGCCGCCATGGCCTGGAGGGCGTCTTGCCCCTGGCCCAGCGCGTGGAGGTGGAGCCGGGCTGGGAGCGGGCCGTGGAGGCCGCCCTGGGCCGTGCCCTGGAGGGCTTCTGCGTCCCGGACCTGGAGGCTCTGCTTGAGGCCCTGGCGGCGGCGGAGGGCGAGGAACTGGTCCTGGTGGCTGAGACCACCGACGAGGCCTCGCGGGGGGCATCGGGAACAGTGGAGGGCAGCACCCTGCTGGCCCGGGTGCGGGGCCCTGCCGCCCTGCGCTCCCTCCTGGCCGGGGTGCATGGGGCCGAGGATCTGGCCGAGGCCCGGGCCCTCCTGGCCCGGCTGGGGCCGGGGGCCACCGTGGTCACCCGGGAGGGGCTGCGTCTGGGCGTCGGCTGGGCCTCCGGGGGCGGGCGGCGGGACGAGGCTTCCAGCGTGCTGCTGAGGCGGAGGGTCCTGGAGGAGCTGGAGGAGC
>WFXX01000294.1 GCA_015490395.1 Gammaproteobacteria bacterium
CGCGGGGGCCGACATGGGGGCAGGGGGACCTCGGGGGTCGTGGCCACGGAACGCAGCTTCTCGTTGATGACCGGCAGCCTGAGGCTGGGAATCCCGCCGGTGGCGCCCCGCCCGGAGACGGTGGCTGCCACCTCGCCCGAGCGCATCCAGGCATGGAAGGCGGCCCTGCCATTGGGGGATCCGGCACGCACCGCCTCCGAGCTTCTGGACCTGCTGCGGCCGGCCAACCGAACCCGCATGGGCCCGGCCCGCCGGCTGGCCCTGCTGGAGACCCTGCGGCCCGTGCTGGACGACGTGCTCTCCCCCCTGGTTCAGCGCTACGCCACCGCGCCCCAGCCCCTGCCTCAGCGCGCGGCCCAGGCCGCCTCCCTGGTGGAGGGGCTCCTCGAGGAGGCCGCCTTCGGCTACAAGCGGGCCCTGCTGGACCTGCTGGCCGAGCCCCCCCAGGATGAAGGGCATCTGGACCGCCTGCTCGAGGCCCTTTACCGGGCTGCGGACCTCATCGGCTGGCGCATCCTCCAGGCCTACGTGCTCTACCGGGAGCCCCCCGCGGGCGCTTGGGGCGAGCTGCACCAGCTCTACGGCTATGCCGAGGCCCAGGGGCTTCAAGGACAGGCCGTGGCGGTGCCCGTAGGGGGTGAGCAAGGGAAGCGGTCGGTGGGGCACGCCTACCGGCGCATGCTGCTGCTGGCCCTGGCCCGTCCCTATCACCTGATGCAGGGTGAGCCCGCCAGACTCTATGCAGAGCTGGACCGCTGGGCCGAGGCCTGCCGTCTCTATCCGGCCGGCGGCGCGATCCCCAAGGGGGCCTTCTACGTGGACCTGGCGGAGGACGCCCCGCCGGCCTATGCCCTCCAGGGGGCAGCCGGGGGCCCCGGGGTGCGGCTGCTGGACGTGACCTCGGCGGTGGCGCTGGCGGAGGAACGGCTGGGGGAGATCCAGCAGGCCTACCGTAACGAGGCCGGCCAGCTCACCTTGCCCGGCCGTCGCCTGCGGGACATGTTCCAGCGCGTGGCCCGGGCCTGGGCCCTGCGCCCGGAGCGGCTGACGGTGCGCTGCATCCACCCCGGCACGGTGGAGCTGGTCACCGGCCTGCGGGCCTGCCACCACTTCGCCAGCGGCGAGGCCCGCTTCGCCCCCGAGGAGACCGAGATCCAGCTGCGCGCCAGCGCCCAGGCCGCGGCGGGGGAGCTGAGCCTGCTGCCCGAGGACGCCACCCCCTGGTTGGCCGAACAGGAGCGCCAGCGCATTCGCACCGGCATCGTCAGGCCCCGCACCTCCCGCTTCGCCAGCCCGGACGCCCGGGACGACAAGGACATCTGGATCAAGGTCTACTCCAGCGGCTACCAGGAGGCCCGCGAGCGGGAGGCCGAGGAGGAGACCGCCCGCTTCCAGGCGGTGGCCTGCCGGCGGGAGGACCAGGGCGGGGGCGGGCTGGGCCTGCTCTGCCCGGGCGAGGCGGGCCTGCAGCTGCGGGTGGGCGAGCTGGTGGCCTACCGGGAGCAGGGCCCCAGCGGGGTGGGCGAATGGCACATCGGCTGCGTGCGCTGGCTCCAGGCCCAGGGGGACGGGGGGTTGCGCCTGGGGATCCAGACCCTGGCCGAGGACGCCCTGGCGGTGGCCACCCGGGGCATCAAGGGGGTGGGCCAGGGCGGGGAATACCTGCGGGCCCTGATCCTGCCGCGGCTGGACCCCACGGCCTATCCCACCACCCTCGTCACGCCCACCGCGGTCTACGACATCGACTCGGTGCTGCTGCTCAACACCGGGGACCGGCTGCTGCACGCCCGCCTGACTAAGCTGCTCGATGCCACCGACGCCTTCTGCCGCTACCAGTACCAGCTGGTGGAGGCGCCACCCCGGGAGGAGGAGCGACCCCCCCAGGACCGCCAGGCCCGCTACTATCGCTGAGGAGGCAGAGATGGCCGACAGCCGGGCCCGGCCCCGCCGGGGAAGGAAGCAGCAGGGCCCCCTCATCAAGGACGATCCCCTCTACCGGCTCCTCCGGGAGGGCAAGGTGGAGGCCTTCAACGCCGAGCGGGCCCGGGGGCGGAGCTGCGACCTGACCCACTGCGACTTCCGGGGCGTGGACCTGCGGGGGCTGGACGCCGACGGCCTGGACCTGTCCCACTCCTATTTCCGGCAGGCGGACCTGCGCGGGGTGGATCTCAGCAAGGCCCGCCTGGAGGGGGCCAGCTTCCACGGGGCGCGCATCGCCGGGGCCTATTTCCCCCCGGAGCTCCCCGCCGAGGAGATCCTGCTCTCTCTGCTCCACGGGACCCGGGTGCGCTACCGGCGCTGAAGGGGCTGGCCCCGGCGGTCCAGCCGGGGCAGCACCTCCTCCAGCACCAGGCGGCGCAGGCCGGCCAGCTCCCCGTAGGGGCCCAGCTCCCGGGCCAGGTGCCCCAGGGTGCGGGGCAGGTCCGCCAGGTAGCCGGCCTTGCCGTCCCGGTGCCAGAGCCGGGCGAAGATCCCGGCGGCCTTGAGGTGCCGCTGGGCCCCGGTGAGATCCAGCCAGCGCCGGAAGGTGGCCGCATCGGCCCCCACCAGACCCTCGGCCGCCAGGGCCAGGCGGTGCCCCTCGGCCCAGGCCTGCACCGCCGCCTCCGGCCAGCGCAGGTAGCAGTCCCGCAGCAGGGAGACCAGGTCGTAGGTCACCGGCCCCACCACCGCGTCCTGGAAGTCCAGGATGCCAGGGCCGGGCTCGGCCACGAGGAGATTGCGGCTGTGGTAGTCCCGGTGCACCCAGACCCGGGGCTGCTCGGCGAAGGCCGCGGCCAACCGGTCGAAGGCCGCCTCCAGGACCTCCTCCCAGGGGGTCGGATCCACCCCCAGGTGCCGCGCGAGGAGCCAGTCCCGGAAGAGGAGCATCTCCTCACGCACCAGCGCCTCGTCGTAGGGGGGAAAGGGAGCCCCCGCGACCGGGGCCCGCTGGAGACGGCGCAGGGCCTCCAGGGCCGCCCCGTAGAGGGCCTCGGCCCGGGCCCAAGGGGCCTCGCCCCGGCGTACCGCCTCCAGCTCTCTGAGATACAGCCGATCCCCCAGGTCCTCCAGGAGGGCCAGGCCTCGGTGGGGATCTGCGGCCAGCACCTGGGGCACCCGTAGCCCCAGCCCCCTCAAGGCCGCCGCCGCCCGTAGAAAAGGCTCCAGGGGCTCGCGCTCCGGAGGGGCGTCCACGAGCACCCAGGTCTGGCCCTGGGCGCGCACCCGGAAGTAGCGCCGGAAGCTGGCATCGCCCGCCAGCGGCTCCAGGCGCGCCCCTCGCAGGCCCGCGGTCTCCTCCAGCCAGGCCAGGAGGGCCTCCCGCTCAGCCACGGCCGGCCCCCAGGAGCCGCGCCCGCAGGTCGTCGGCGATGAGATAGAGGCAGGGGACGGCCACCAGGATCAGGACCGTGGCCCCCAGGAGCCCGAAGCCGAGGCTCACCGCCATGGGGGTCAGGAAGGCCGCCTGGCCGCTGGCGAGGAAGATCAGCGGCGAGATGCCCAGGAAGGTGGTGACGCTGGTCAGCAGGATGGGCCGAGCCCGCACGGCGGCGGCCTCGGCCACCGCCCGCTCCCGCGGCACGCCCCGTTCCCGCAGCCGCTTGGCGAACTCCACCAGGATGAGGGAGTCGTTGACCACGATCCCCGCCAGGGCCAGGAAGCCGATGAGGGAGAGGAACTCCAGCTCCACGCCCATGAGGGCGTGCCCGGCCACCACCCCCACGAAGCCCAGGGGGATGGCCGCCATCACCACCAAGGGATCGAGCAGGGAGCGGAAAAGGGCCACCAAGATGAAAAAGATGAGAGCCAGGGCCACCACCAGGGCCCGCACCAGGTCGGCCACGGATTGGACCGCCTCCCGGCGCTCGCCCAGGAAGAGCATCCGGTAGCCGGAGGGCAGGCCGCCGGCGAAGGCCTCGCGCACGGCCTCGGCCACGGCCAGGGCGGAGGTGCCCCGCTCCACCTCGGCGGTGACGGTGACCATGGGCCGCCCGTCGCGCCGGTGCAGCTCTCGGAAGCCCCGCTCCCAGCGCAGCTCGGCCACCTGGCCCAGCAGGGCCACCCCGCCCCTGGGCAGCGGCACCGGCAGCCGCTCCAGATCCAGGGCCCCATGGCGGACCGCCTCCGGATAGAGCACCCGCACCGGCACCCGCCGCCCTCGCCAGGTCACGTCCACGGCCTCCAGCCCCTGGAAGCCGGCTCGCACCGCCTCGGCCAAGGCGGCCTGGGTCAGACCCAGCTCCCGACCGCGCTCAGTGAGGCGATAGTGCAGCTCCAGCTTCCCCTCCTCCAAGTCGTGGCGCACGTCCCGCACCCCCGGCAGGCTGCGCAGGAAGGCGGCCACGGCCTCGGCCAGCCCCGAGAGCTCTGTCGCCGAGGGACCGGTGATCCCCACCTCCACGTCGGGGCCGGTGGGGCCGCCCCGGGGGCGCATCACCGAAAGGTGCCGCACCCCCGGCAGGGCGGCCAGCCGCTGACGCAGCTCCTCCATGACGGCCTCGGTGGTGCGCTCACGACGCCCCTCCGCCCCCCACTCCAGCCGCAGCAGGGGCGCCACCCAGCGCTCCACCAGCCCCCGGGGGCGCTCCGGCTCCAGGTCCACCACCAGCTGGATGAGATGGCTGCCGAAGCGCACCTGACTGACGCTGACGAAGCTCACCCCCACGTTGGTCAGCAGCGAGCGCAGCTCGCCCCGGGGCGCCAGGGCCGCCAGCACCTCCTGCTCCATGCGCGCCGCCAGCGCGGCGCTGTCCTCCAGGCTGTAGGTCACCGGCGCCTCGGCATGGACGAAGAACTGCCCGGTCTCCACGTCCCCAAAGAGGCGAAAGGGCAGGTGCGTCAGGGCGGCCTGCACCGAGAGGCCGAACAGCCCCAGGGCGCCCAGGGCCACCAGGTAGCGACGCTGCAGCAGCCCCTCCATCCAGGCCGCATACTGCTCCCGCAGCCTCTCCCAGGGAATGCGCCCCCGCCGGCGCCCCTCCGGGCCTCCCGCGCGGAGCCAGGCGGCGGCGTGGGCCGGCAGCACGCCGAAGGCCTCCAGCAGGGAGCCCAGCAGGGCCCCGCCCACCACCACGGGGATGACGGCGATGAAGGCCCCCATGGTCCCCCCTACGGCGAACATGGGCAGGAAGGCGGCCACGGTGGTGGCGGTGGCCGCCGTCACCGGCGCGGCCACCTCCCGGGCCCCCTCCAGGGCCGCCCGCTCGGGGGGCTCCCCGGCCTCCAGGTGCCGATAGATGTTCTCGGTGACGATGATGGCATCGTCCACCACCAGCCCCAAGGCGATGAGGAAGGCGAAGAGGGAGACCATGTTGATGCTGTAACCCAGCTCGTGGAGCAGGATCAGCGCCACCAGGAAGGAGACCGGGATCCCCAGGGCGGTGATCAGCGCCACCCGGGCGTTGAGGAAGGCGTAAAGGGCCAAGGTCACCAGGAGCAGGCCCACCAGACCGGAAGACTTCACCGTGTCCAGGCGCCGCTGCACGTAGAGGGAGAAGTCGCTGAAGACCCCTACCCGCACCCCCGGCGGCAGCTCCCGCTGAAAGCGGGCCACCAGCTCCCGTACCCGGCGGGCCACCTCGATGGTGGAGGCCCGGGCGGTCTTGGTGACGGTGAGGTTCACGGAGGGGCGACCGTTGAAGCGGCCCAGGGTGCGTGGCTCCGCCAGGGCCAGGGAGACCCGGGCCACGTCCCCCACCTGCAGCCTTCCGCCGCCCGGGGCGAGGCGCACGGGCAGGGCCGCCACCGCCTCCGGGTCCGGCGGCGCGCCCGCGCCCCGCAGCAGGACCTCCCCGGCCCCGGTGCGCAGGGAGCCGCCCGGCAGCTCCGCCAGGCCGGCGGCCAGAGCCGCGGCCAGCTCCTGCAGCCCCAGCCCGCGGGCGGCGAGGAGCCCGGGCTCGGCCTCCACCCGCAGCTCCCAGCCCCGCTGGCCGGTGACCCCGGCGCCGGCCACCCCCGGCAGCTCCAGGAGGCGGCGCTTGAGCTCCCGGGCGGTCTCCTCCAGGTAGCCTGGTGCGGCCTCCCCGTACAGGGCCACGCTGATGACGGGGAAGCGGGTGCGCAGGCGACGCAGCACCGGGTCCTCGGCATCGGCAGGCAGATCCTGCCGAATCCGATCCAGGGCTTGGCGGGCCCGGCGCAGGAAGTCGTCCACGTCGGCCCCGGCGCCCAGACGGGCCACCACCGTGGAGAGCCCCTCGGCGCTGGTGGCGGTGAGGGTGTCGATGTCCGCCAGCCCCTCCAGGGCATCCTCCACGGGGAGGGTCACCAGGCGCTCCACCTCCCGGGGGGAGGCGCCCGGGAAGCGGGTGGTCACCGCCACCCGGTCCAGCTCCACCACCGGAAACATCTCCTGGGGCATGGCGTACCAGGAGAGCACCCCCACCACGGCCACCAGCACCAGGGCCAGGTTGGCCAGCAGGGGATAGCGCAGGGC
>WFXX01000295.1 GCA_015490395.1 Gammaproteobacteria bacterium
GCCCCCGGGGGCTGCCCCCCGATTTCTACCTGGAGGGCTTCGAGGCGCTCGGCTTCGGCCCCGACGGTCGCCTCCGCCACCGCCTGCAGGGGCGCGAGCTGGTGCACGGGGCCGCGGCCGGCATCGACGAGGCCTGGGTGACGGCCCCCCGGCTGCACCTCCTACGGCCGGAGGCTCCGCCCTGGATCCTGGAGGCCCCCCGAGGACGGGTGCTGGAAGGTGGCGCCCTGATATGGCTGGAGGGCGGGGTGCGCCTCGCCCGCCGGCGTCCAGGGCGAGGTGAGCTGGTCCTGGAGACCGAGCGGGTGCGGGTGCTGACCGATCGCGCCCTGGCGGAGGCCGACGGGCCGGTGCGGGTGCGGGATCCCTGGGGGGAAGTCCGTGCCGTGGGGCTGCGGGCGGAGCTGGACCGGGACCGCCTGGTGCTCCTGCGGGAGGTGCGCGGTGTGTACCACCTGGAGTGACGCCTCTGCTGGCCGTCACCGGTCTGTTTTTCTGGCCGCCTGGCTGCTGCTCTGGTTGGCCGCGCCGGCCTCGGCCCTGGAGGAGGACCTGCGCCAGCCCATCCGCATCCAGGCCGACCGGGCGGAGCTGGACGAGGCTGCCGGGGTGAGCATCTACCGGGGCTCGGTCCTCTACCGCCAGGGGAGCATTCGCCTGGAGGCCGAGCGCCTCACGCTGCGGGCTGCGCCCGACGGCCGAGGCCTGGAGGAGGTCGTGGCCGAGGGCCGGCCCGCGGCCTACCGGCAGCTGGTGGAGGGTGAGGCTGGGTCCGAGGAGCTACGTGCCTGGGCCCGGCGCATCACCTACCGGGCGGGCCCTGAGGAGATCGTGGTCCTCGAGGGCGAGGCCCGCCTGGAGCAGGGCCGGCGCCGCTTCAGCGGCCATCGCATCGTCTACCGGCTGGCGGCCCAGGCGGTGGAGGCCACCCGCGGCGAGACGGGCGCTCGGGTGGAGGTGGTCCTCCCCCCGCCCCGGGCCGGGGACGAGGCGCAGCCGCGAAGGGAGGCACCCGGACCGTGACCGTCCTGCGGGCCGAGGGCCTGGTCAAGCGCTACCGCCGCCGCGAGGTGCTGCGGGGCGTGACCCTGGAGGTGCGCGGGGGCGAGGTGGTGGGCCTGCTGGGCCCCAATGGGGCGGGCAAGACCACCTGCTTCTACATGATCGTGGGGCTGGTGCCCTGCGACGGGGGCGTGATCCGCCTGGACGGCCGCGAGCTCACCGGGCTGCCCATCCACCGCCGCGCCCGCCTGGGGCTGGGCTACCTGCCCCAGGAGGCCTCCGTCTTCCGCAAGCTCACCGTGCGCCAGAACCTCCTGGCCGTGCTCGAGTTGCAGCCCCTGACCCGGGCCGAGCGGGAGCGCCGCGCCCAAGCCCTCATGGAGGAGCTGGGCGTGGCCCACCTGGCCGACAGCCTGGGGATGAGCCTCTCGGGAGGCGAGCGGCGGCGGGTGGAGATCGCCCGGGCCCTGGCCGCCGAGCCGCGCATCATGCTCCTGGACGAGCCCTTCGCCGGGGTGGACCCCCTGGCCGTGGCCGACATCCAGCGCCTGGTAGGCCATCTGGCCCGGCGGGGTATCGGGGTGCTCATCACCGATCACAACGTGCGCGAGACCCTGGGCATCTGCGCCCGTGCCTACATCCTCAGCGAGGGCCGGGTGCTGGCCGAGGGTGCCCCGGCAGCCCTCCTGGAGGACCGCCGGGTGCGGGAGGTCTATCTGGGGGAGCATTTCCGGCTGTGAGCGGGCGCGCGACGGCGATGCCCTCCTGCAGATGGGGTAAACTGAGGGCGTGAAGATCTGCAGCCTTCGGCCGTTATGCCTGACGGGGCTGCGCCTCGGGCGGCGGCCCCGCGTGCCACGGCGGGCGGTCCCATGAAGCAGTCGCTTCAGCTTAGGCTCGGTCAGCACCTGACCATGACCCCCCAGCTGCAGCAGGCCATCCGCCTGCTGCAGCTCTCCTCCCTGGAGCTTCGGGAGGAGATCCAGGCGGCGGTGGAGAGCAACCCCCTCCTGGAGCTGGCTGAGGAGGCCGAGGAGGAGGGCGTGGGCGCCGAGGGGGCTGCCCCCACCGGGGAGGGCACGGAGTCAGCCACCCTGCGCGCCGAGGCCGAGATGCCCGGGGAGGCCGAGCGGGACCAGACCATCCCCGAGGAGCTCCCCGTGGACACCTCTTGGGAGGAGCTCTACGACTCGCCGGGGGCGGTGGCCGCCCCCGCGGAAGTGGAGGAGCGGCCTGACTGGCAGCGAGCCCCCGCCGAGGGCCTGCGCGAGCACCTGCAGTGGCAGGCCGAGATGGCCCCCTTCGATCCGCTGGAGCGGGCCATCGCCTTCGCCCTCATCGACGCCATCGACGAGTCTGGCTATCTCGGCCTGCCCCTGGAGGAGGTGCGCGAGGCCGTGGCCCGGGCCGGACACCCGGTCTCCCTGGAGCAGGTGGAGGCGGTGCTGCGCCGGGTGCAGGACTTCGACCCGCCCGGGGTGGGCGCCCGGGACCTACGCGAGTGCCTGCTGCTGCAGCTCGACCAGCTGCCGCCGGAGACCCCGCGTCTGGAGGAGGCGCGATGCTTGGTGGACCGGCACCTGGAGCTGCTGGGGGGCTCGGACCGTGACGCCCTGATCAAGGCCAGTGGTCTGGACTGGGAGGCCATCCGCGAGGCTGTGGCCCTCATTCGCAGCCTTAACCCTCGTCCCGGCAACGCCGTCGCCGGAGGCGAGCCTGAGTACATCGTCCCCGACGTGGTGGTGCGCCGGGAGAACGGGGCCTGGAAGGTGGAGCTCAACGAGCAGGCCCTGCCCCGGGTGCGCCTCAACGCCCGCTACGCCGCCCTGGTGCGGCGGGCGGACCACAGCCGCGAGGGCCAGTTCCTGCGCTCGCGCATGCAGGAGGCCCGTTGGTTCCTCAAGAGCCTGCGCTCCAGGCACGAGACCTTGCTCAAGGTGGCCTCGTGCATCGTGGAGCGCCAGCGGGGCTTCCTGGAGCACGGGGAGGAGGCCATGCGGCCCATGGTGCTGCACGACGTGGCCGAGGCCCTGGGCCTGCACGAGTCCACTGTCTCCCGGGTCACCACCCGCAAGTACATGCTCACCCCCCGCGGCGTCTACGAGCTCAAGTACTTCTTCTCCAGCCACGTGGGCACCGTCTCCGGAGGCACCTGCTCGGCCACCGCCATCCGGGCCCTGATCAAGAAGCTGGTGGCCGCCGAGGACCGCTCCAGGCCCCTGAGCGACTCCAAGATCGCCGAGATCCTCTGCGCCCAGGGGATCCAGGTGGCCCGGCGCACCGTGGCCAAGTACCGGGAGGCCCTGGCCATCCCCCCCTCCAACGAGAGGCGCCGGCTGGTGTGAGCGCCGCCGCTCCCCCTGCCGGCCCTCCTCAGGCATCTGGAAGGAGCCTTGCATGCAGATCCAGCTCAGCGGCCGTCACCTGGACATCACCCCCACTTTGCGGGACTATGTGCACGGCAAGCTCGCCCGCCTGGAGCGCCACGCCGGCCATGTGGGCCATGTGCACGTGGTCCTCAGCGTGGAGAAGCTGCGCCGGCGCGCCGAGGCCACCGTGCAGCTCAACCCGGGCACCGTGTTCGCGGATGCCGAGGACGAGGATCTGTACGCGGCCATCGACGCCCTGGTGGACAAGCTGGACCGCCAGGTGAAGAAGCTCAGGGAGAAGAATGCCAACCACCGCGGCGAGGCCGGCTGAGGCCGCCGGGCCCGGGGCCCTGGCCGGATCGCCCCATCGATCATGCGCATCGCCGAGTTCATTCCCGAGGAGCGCATCGCCTGCGCCGTCAAGGCGGCCAGCAAGAAGCGGGTGCTGGAGGTCCTGAGCGCCCTGCTGGCTACGGCCAGCCCGCGGCTGGAGGAGCGGGAGATCTTCGACCGCCTCATGGCCCGGGAGCGTCTGGGCAGCACGGGGCTGGGCCATGGCGTGGCCATCCCCCACAGCCGCATGGCCGGCCTGGAGCGGGAGTTGGGGGCCCTGGTGCGCCTGGTGGAGCCGGTGGACTTCGACGCCGCCGACGAGCAGAAGGTGGACCTCCTGGTGGCCCTCCTGGTGCCGGACCAATCTACCCGGGAGCACCTAGAGATCCTGGCCCAGCTGGCGGAGATGCTCCGCGACCCGACCTTCCGCGAGCGGCTGCGCCGCAGCGACAGCCCCGAGGCGGTGCACCGCCTCCTGGAGGACTGGGACCGGGCCCATCCCCCCCGGCGGGCCGCCGCCCCGGGGGGCTGAGCCCGGGGGTAGCGTGCCCCGCCATGCCCACCGCTGCTTGCCCCGCCGCCTCTGCCTTCACCGTGCACGGGGTGCTCCTCCAGGTCTGCGGCGCCGGGGTGCTGCTCACCGGCGCCAGCGGGGTGGGCAAGAGCGAGCTGGCCCTGGAGCTGCTCACCCGCGGCCACCGGTTGGTGGCCGACGATGCCCCCACCCTGGAGGCCCGAAACGGCCGGCTCTGGGGCCGTTGTCCGGAGCTGCTGGAGGGTCTGCTAGAGGTGCGCGGGCTGGGTGTGCTGAGCGTGCGGGCCCTCCTTGGCGAGGAGGCCGTGGTGGCCGAGGTGCCCGTGGATCTGGTGGTGCATCTCGAGCCGGAGGATGGGGCCCCGATGGCTAGCCTGCCTCGCCTGCACCCGGTGCGGGACGAGGTGGAGCTGCTGGGCCTGACCCTGCCCCGGCTGCACCTGCCCGTGGCCCCGGGCCGCAACCTGGCCGTCCTGGTGGAGACGGCTGTGCGCCTGCACCTGCTGGCCGCGGGCGGCTACGATGCGGCAGCGGACCTGGTCGAGCGCCAGCGCCGCGCCATGCAGGACGGGAGCGGGGAGCGGTGAGCGCTGGGGAACGGCCGCCGGAGGCCGGCGAGGGCGAGGGCCGGCTCTACATCGTCAGCGGCCTCTCGGGCTCGGGCAAGACCATTGCCCTCCAGGCCCTGGAGGACCTGGGGGTCTACTGCATCGACAATCTGCCCCTGGCTCTGTTGCGCTCCCTGGCCGAGCACCTCAGCGGCCACCCCCAGGGGCATCTCCGTCAGGCCGCGGTGGGGATCGACGCCCGCAACCTGGCCGAGGACTTCGCTGCCTTCCCCGCCATGGTGGAGGAGCTGGAGGCCCGGGGCTTGCGCTGCCAGATCCTGTTCCTGACCGCCGCGGACACCATCCTTCTGCAACGCTTCAGCGAGACCCGGCGCAAGCATCCCCTCACCGGCCCCGGGGTCTCCCTGGCCGAGGCCATTCGCCGCGAGCGCCGGCTCCTCGCCCCCTTGGCCGCCCGGGCCGACTGGCTCATCGACACCAGCCGCACCAACGTCCACCAGCTCCGGGCCCTGGTCCAGGCCCGGGCCGGGCTGTCCGGCGGGGGCCTCTCCCTCCTGTTCCTCTCTTTCGGCTACAAGCACGGGTTGCCGCCCGATGCCGACTTCGTCTTCGATCTGCGTTGCCTGCCCAACCCCCACTGGGAGCCGCGCCTGCGCCACCTCACCGGGCGCGATCCCGAGGTGGCCGCCTTCCTGGAGGCCCAGCCCCTGGTGGGGCGCATGTACGAGCAGCTCCGGGATTTCCTCGAGGCCTGGGTGCCCTGCTTCGAGGCCGAGCGGCGCAGCTACATGACCGTGGCCCTGGGCTGCACCGGTGGCCACCACCGCTCGGTGTACCTGGCCGAGCGTCTGGCCCGGCACTTCGCCCGGCGCCGGGCCCAGGTGCTGGTGCGCCACCGGGAGCTGGACTGAGGGCGGAGCGGTGGTGGGGCTGCTGCTCATCACCCACGGCCGGCTGGGTGAGG
This sequence comes from Gammaproteobacteria bacterium, assembly GCA_015490395.1. Lineage (GTDB taxonomy): Bacteria > Pseudomonadota > Gammaproteobacteria > DRLM01 > DRLM01 > S141-70. The sequence goes on from WFXX01000295.1 coordinate 5,773, forward strand.
CCCTCCTGGAGACGGCCGAGCAGATGCTGGGGGTCTGCCCCTTGGCCGCTGCCACCCTCGCGGTGGGCCGGGAGGTGGACCCCGAATCCCTGGAGCGGCGCGCCCGGGCTCTCCTGGCGCAGGTGGACCAGGGCGAGGGCGTGCTGGTGCTCACCGACATCTTCGGCTCCACCCCCGCCAACGTGGCCTCCAAGCTTCAGGGCCCCGGGGTGCGGGTGGTGGCCGGCCTGAACCTGCCCATGCTCATCCGGGTGCTCAACTATCCCGAGCTGGGCCTGGAGGAGCTGGCCGCCAAGGCCGAGAGCGGGGGGCGGGACGGGGTCTTCCTGTGCGGCCCCAGCGGTTGCTGAGGAAAGCGGCTGCTGAAGAGGAGGAGGGGATGGTCCGCAGGGAGCTGGTGATCGTCAACCGCCTGGGCCTGCACGCCCGGGCCGCCTCACGCTTCGTGCAGACGGCCTCGCGCTTCCGCTGCGAGGTGCGGCTGCGCGAGGGCGGCAGGGAGGTCAACGGCAAGAGCATCCTCGGCGTGATGCGCCTGGCCGCCGCCCGCGGCACCCGCCTGGAGCTCCTCACCGAGGGCCCCGATGAGCGCGAGGCCGCCGAGGCCCTGGCCGCCCTGGTGGCGGGCCGCTTCGGCGAGCCCGACTGAGCCCGCCTCCCCCCTGGCCCCTCGCCCGGGGTCTGCCATACTCCCGGGGTATGGCCTTGGCGCTCCACGGCGAGGGCGTCACCCGGGGCGTGACCCTGGGCCGCACCTATCTCCTGGGCCGCTGCCGCGGGCACGCCCTGGAGCAGGGGCTGCCGCGCCGGCGCCTGGGCGAGGAGCTGGCCCGCTACCGGGCGGCCCACGCCGCCGCCCGCCGCCGCCTCCAGGAGGCCCGCGCCCGGGCCCCGGCCCGCTTCCCCGTGGACGCCGTGGCCCTCCTGGAGCTCCATCTGCTCATGGTGGACGACGCGGCCTTCGCCCGCCGCCCCCTGGAGCTCATCCTGGAGCGGCGCTGCAACGCCGAGGCCGCCTTGCATCTTCAGTGCGAGGGCCTGCGCCGGGCCTTCGGCGAGGTCCGGGATCCCTACCTCCGGGCCCGGGGGGAGGAGGTCCTCCTGGTGGCCCAGACCATCCTGCGGGAGCTGGAGCGCCTGGGCCGGGGGGAGGGTGAGCCGCCTCGCCTGCGCCGGCGCGTGGTGCTGGCCCAGGACCTCTCGCCCGCCGACGCCCTCCTCCTGCACCGGCAGGGGGCGGCGGCGGTGGTGGTGGAGC
>WFXX01000296.1 GCA_015490395.1 Gammaproteobacteria bacterium
GCCCTGCACCAGCAGGGGGTGGGGCAGGCGGCCCTCGAGCAGGGCGGCGGCCTCCTGCAGGGCCCGGTGGCTGGTGAAGAGGAGGAAGGCGCGCCCCCCGCTGGCCCGCAGCAGGGGCAGGAGGGCCTCCACCATGGCGGCGGTGTGCCCGGCTCGGTCGGGCTCGGGGAGGCCCTCGGGCAGGTACAGCAGGGCACGACGGCGGTAGTCGAAGGGGCTCTCCCAGGCGGCGGTCTCCGCCCCCTCCAGGCCCAGGGCCCGGCAGAAGGGGCCGAAGTCGCCTGCCACGCTCAGGGTGGCCGAGGTCAGCACCCACGCCTCGCCCAGGGAGCGGCGCCAGCGCTCCAGGGCCTCGGCCGGCTCCAGGGGGGTGCGGTGCAGGCCGAAGCCCCGGGCGGTGGTCTCGAACCAGCGCACCCGCCCCTCCTCTCCGGTCTCCAGGCGGCGGAGGGCCTCGCGCAGCTCCCGGGCCCGCCGCAGGCAGTGGGCCAGGCCCTCGCCCCGGGGGGCGGCCGCCTCCAGCTCCCCGGCCAGGTGCTCCAGGGCCCCGCCCACGGCCTCCAGGGCCCGCAGGGGAACGGGGCCCAGGGCCTCCCAGGGCTCCCGCCGCCCGGGCGGGCCGAGGGCCTCGCGCAGGGCGGCCACAGCGGCCTCCAGCCGGCGGGCGGCGGCCTCCAGGGCCTCCTGGTCGCCGGCCTCGCGCCGGTGCTCGGCCACGGCGTCCCGGGCCAGCTCCAGGAGGCGGCCGGCGGTGAGCCCCTCGTCCAGGAAGCGCAGGGCCGTCTCCGGCAGGTGGTGGGCCTCGTCCACCACGAAGGCCTCGGCCTCGGGCAGCACCTCCCCGTGGCCCCCCTCCCGCAGGGCCAGGCCCGCCAGCAGGAGGTGGTGGTTGACCACCACCAGGGAGGCCTCCTGGGCCCGCTGCCGGGCCCGCATCAGGAAGCAGTCCCGGAGCCGAGGGCAGGCCTGGCCCAGGCAGTTGTCCGCGGTGGAGGTCACCCGGGACCAGAGGGCGGCGTCCTCGGGGATGCCCTCCAGCTCGGCCACGTCCCCCGTCCGGGTGCGCCGGGACCAGGCCTCCACCTGCCGCCACCAGCCGGCCTCCCGGCGGCCGGCCCAGAGGCCCTCGGCGTGCAGCACCAGGCGATGGAGGCAAAGGTAGTTGGCCCGGCCCTTGAGGAGGGCGGCCCGCAGGGGCAGGCCCTCGGCCGCCAGGACCCTCCGCAGCCGGGGCAGCTCCCCATGGAAGACCTGGTCCTGGAGGGTGCGGGTGCCGGTGGCGATCACCACCCGCCGCCCGCTGAGGGCGGCGGGCAGGAGGTAGGCCAGGGTCTTGCCGGTGCCGGTGCCCGCCTCGCAGACCAGCACGCCCCCCCGCTCCAGGGCCCGGGCCACGCGGCGGGCCATGGCGGCCTGGGCGGGGCGGGGGGCGTAGCCGGGCAGGCGGCGCGCCAGCACGCCCCCCGGGGCCAGCCAGCGCTCCACCTCCTCAGGCCCCATCCGACGGCTCCCGTGCTCAGGGCCCGGCCCGGTTGTCCCAGACCTCGTCCTCGATGCCGCGCTCCCGGGTCCAGACCAGCCGGCCGATGATCTTGAACCGGGCCACCGACACCGCCCCCCGGGCGACCCGGCGGCTGCTGGTCTCCCGCAGGGCCTCCAGCAGGTCCTCGCGCTCGGCCTCGTGGATCTCGTAGGGCTCGTAGCGCTCGTCCAGGAGCACCAGCATGACGCTGTCCCAGGGCTGGTCCACCTTGAGCTGGCCGATGCGCTGCCCGCCCTTGCGCTCGTCGAAGATGGCCCGGCCCTTGATCTGGATGCGCTTGCCCTCCCACCGGCCGGTGCCCACGGCGTCGTGGCCGGGGGTGCCGGGCGGCACGGGGCGCAGGCCCAGCAGGCGGATGGCGTCGTGCACCGCCAGCTCGGCGCTGATGCCCGGCAGCGGCCGGCCCATGGCCTCCCGGTACTCCCGGGCGATGCGCCGGGCCTCCTGCATGAGCCGATCGACCCTGTAGACGCCCACGGCCCTCCCTCGCCCCCCGTGGGCGCCCATTATGCACTCATGCGCCCCCCGAGCGGGCCTGAGGCTTCGCAGGCGGCGCGGGCCACCCCGCGCCGCCCTCGAGCCGTCCCTGCATCCGGCCGCCCCAAACCCGCCGGCCCCGTGGGCAGGCAGCAGGGGCGAGGATGGCGCCCCAGGCTCGCAGGGGGGAGATCTTGCAG
>WFXX01000297.1 GCA_015490395.1 Gammaproteobacteria bacterium
CCCCCACACAGTGGCCGCAGCTCATACCCTCGATGCTCAGCACCACCTGGGACATCTCTTGCTCCTCCGCGCGCTGTCTCCAGCCCTTATTGGCTCGCGCCACCCACCTGGGGCAGGGGCGCCGCCGCGCCCTGCGCTACCTGCACCGCGGCGGGGGGTCGCCAGGGGCGCAGGCGGCGCAGGCGCAAGCTGTTGCCCACCACGCACAGGCTGGACAGGCCCATGGCCAGGGCAGCCAGCATGGGGTCCAAGTACCAACCCGTCAGCGGCAGGAAGGCCCCCGCCGCCAGGGGGATGAGCAGCACGTTGTAGCCGAAGGCCCAGAACAGGTTCCCCCGGATCACCGCGAGGGTCCGGCGCGCCACGTCCACAGCGGTGACCAAGGCATCCAGCCGGCCGCGGGCCAGGGTCAGGTCGGCGGCCTCCATGGCCACGTCGGTGCCCGAGGCCATGGCCGCGCCCACTTCGGCCTGAGCCAGGGCAGGAGCATCGTTGATCCCATCGCCCACAAAGGCCACTCGCCGCCCCTGATCCTGCAGCTCCCGGACCACAGCGGCCTTGTCCGCGGGCAAGACCTCCGCATGCCAGCGCTCGATCCCCGCCGCCGCCGCCGCAGCGGCGGCACTGGAGCGGGCATCGCCGGTGACCATGCGCACCTCCAGGCCCCGCTCCCGCAAGGCGGCCACCACCGCCGGGGCCTCGGGGCGCAGGGGGTCGGCCACCGCCAGGGTGCCCCAGGCCTCCCCGTCCACGGCCACGTGCAGCAGGCTCCGGCCCAGCGCGGCCCCAGGCTCCAGGACGGGCGGGGCGATGCCCTCGCCCTCCAGGAAGCGGGCCGAGCCCACCAGGACGGAGCGCCCCGCCACCCGGGCTCGCACCCCCAGCCCCGGCACGGCCTCGAAGGCCTCGGGCTCACCAGGGGTCAGGCCGCGGGCCTCGGCCGCCTCGCGCACGGCATGCGCCAGGGGATGCTCGCTGCCCCGCTCCGCCGCCGCCGCCAGGCCCAGCAGCTCCGCCTCGCCGCGCCCGGCCAGGGGCAGCACGGCCACCAGCCGGGGCCGGCCCTCGGTGAGGGTCCCGGTCTTGTCCAGCAGCACGGCATCCACCCGGCTGAGGGCCTCCAGGGCCTCCCCCTTGCGGAAGAGCACCCCCAGCTCCGCGGCCCGCCCGGTGCCCACCAGCACCGCCGCCGGGGTGGCCAGGCCCATGGCGCAGGGGCAGGCCACCACCAGCACGGCCACCGCCGAGATCAGAGCCCGGTCCAGGTGCTCCGGCCCAGCGGCCAGCCAGGCGAGGAAGGTGAGCGCCGCCACCGCCAGCACGGCCGGGGTGAAGACCCGCACCACCCGGTCGGCCAGCCGCTGGATGGGGAGCTTGCCCGCCTGGGCCTGCTCCACCAGGCGCACGATCTGAGCCAACACCGTCTCCGGGCCCACCCGCTCGGCGCGCACCCGTAGCAGGCCGTGGCGGTTGACGGTGCCCGCCGCCACCGTATCGCCGGGTCCCTTGGCCACGGGCAGCGGCTCGCCGGTGAGCATGGATTCGTCCACATAGCTCTGGCCCGTCAGCACCGTGCCGTCGGCGGGGAAGCGCTCGCCAGGGCGCACCACCAGCACGTCCCCCTGGCGCACGGCCTCAGCCGGGATCTCCGTCTCGCGGCCGTCCCGCAGGACCCGGGCCCGGCGGGCCTGGAGACCGGCCAGGCGGCGGATGGCCTCGCCGGCCCGGCCCTTGGCCAGCTCCTCGAGATAGCGGCCGAGGAGGATCACGGTGATGATCACCGCCGCCCCGTCGAAGTACAGATGGCGCGCCTCGGGGGGGAAGAGCCCTGGGGCCAGGAAGACGGCGGTGCTGTAGAGGAAGGCCGCCCCGGTGCCGGTCATCACCAAGCTGTTCATGTCCGGGGCCAGACGCCGGTAGGCCCGCCACCCGGCAATGAAGAAACGCCGCCCGGGGCCGAGGAGGACCCCCGCGGCCAGCAGGAGCTGGAGGGCGTCCCAGAGAGGCCGGGGCGCCAGTTCCTGCAGCCAGCCCCCCCAGGCGGGGAGCAGGGAAGCACCTAGGGAGAGGGCCAACAAGGGCAAGGTGAGCCCGGTGGCCAGCAGCACGTCCCGGCGCAGGGCGGCCTGCCGCCGCTGGCGCTCCCCGTCACGGCCCTCCTCCGCCTCCTCCTCCCGGTCCTCCGCCACCCGGGCCTCGTAACCGGCCCGGCGCACCGCCTCCACCAGCGCCGCCGGCCCCACGGCAGCGGGCAGGTAGCGCACGGCGGCCCTTCCCGTGGCCAGGTTCACCGAGGCCTCCACCACCCCGGGGACCCGACGCAGGGCCCGCTCCACCCGGCCCACGCAGGCCGCGCAGCTCATGCCCTCCACGCCCAGCTCCAGCTCCGCCTCCACGGGCTGGTAGCCGGCCCGGCGCACCGCCTCCGCCGCCCGCGCCGCCAGGCCCTCTCCTGCATCGGGGACCGCCCGCAGCCGCGCCCGCCCCGTGGCCAGGTTCACCGAGGCCTCCACCACCCCGGGGACCCGATGCAGGGCCCGCTCCACCCGACCCGCGCAGGCCGCGCAGCTCATGCCCTCCACGCCCAGCTCCAGCTCCGTCCGTGCCTCTACCGGCCCGCTCATCTCGCCTCCTCGTCGGCCTCGCTGTCCTGCAGAGCGGCCAGGATGGGGCACTCCCGGCTGGTGCCGAGGCCGCTGCAGCGCGCCTCCAGCGCCCTCAGGGCCTCCCGGATGCGCACCAGATCCCGGATGCGCGCCTCCACGTCCGCCAGCCGCGCTCTAGTGATGCGCTTGACCTCCGCCGCGGGGGCCCGCCGGTCCTCGCTGAGGGCCAGGAGCTGGGCCACCTCCTCCAGGGAGAAGCCCAGGGCCTGGGCCCGCCGGATGAAGCGCAGCCGCCTGGCCGCCTCGGCACCATAGAGCCGGTAGCCGGAGGCCGTGCGCCGCGCCGGGCGCAGCAGCCCCAGGCGCTCGTAGTAGCGCAGGGTGGCCGGCTGCACGCCCGCCTCCCGGGCCAGCCGGCCGATGGTGCGCAGCGCCCCGACGCCCGGTCCGTCCATGCCCCTTACCTTAAACCTTAAAGCAAGCTTCAGGGTCAAGCCCGGGAGGCTGCCCTATCATGACAAGAGGAGAGCAGGGAGGCGGCCGTGTTCCTGGACCTGGAGAACGAGTTCCCCGTCCTGGAGGAGCTCATCTACCTCAACCACGCGGGGGTGGCCCCCTGGCCCCGGCGCACCGCCGAGGCGGTGGCCCGCTTCGCGGAGGAGAACCTGCTGCGGGGGGCGACGGGCTACGAGGCCTGGCTGGAGGTGGAGCAGGCCCTGCGCGAGCAAGGCCGGCGGCTCCTGGGGGCAGCCTCGGCCGAGGACGTGGCCCTGCTCAAGAGCACCTCCGAGGGCCTGTCCCTGGTGGCCTCGGGGCTGGACTGGCGGCCCGGGGACCGGGTGGTGCTGCCGGCCGAGGAGTTTCCCTCCAACCGCATCCCGTGGGAGGCCCTGCGCAGCCGGGGCGTGGAGGTGGTGGAGGTGCCCTTGGAGGGGGCGGAGGACCCCGAGGGGCGTCTCGCCCAGGCCCTGGAGCCCGGGGCCCGCCTCCTGGCGGTGAGCTGGGTGCAGTACCGGAACGGGCTGCGCCTGGACCTAGCCCGTCTGGGGCGGCTGTGCCGGGAGCGGGGCACCCTGCTCTGCGTGGACGCCATCCAGGGTCTGGGGGCCCTGCCCCTGGACGTGCGGGCCGCCGGCGTGGACTTCGTGGCGGCCGACGGCCACAAGTGGCTGCTGGGGCCCGAGGGGCTGGCCCTGTTCTGGTGCCGACCCGAGCTGCGCGAGGGGCTGCGGCTGCACGAGCACGGCTGGCACATGGTGGAGGAGGCCGGCGACTTCGAGCGCCGGGACTGGCGCCCGGCGGCCTCGGCGCGGCGCTTCGAATGCGGCAGCCCCAACATGCTGGGCATCCATGCCCTCCACGCAAGCCTCTCCCTGTTGCTGGAGGTGGGCCTGGAGGAGGTGGCCGCGCGCCTGGAAGCCCGGATCGGCCGCCTCCAGGAGGCCCTGGAGAGCCTCCCCGGGGTCCGCCTGCTGACACCGCGCGAGCCGCGCCGCCGTGCCGGGATCCTCAGCCTGGCCCTGCCTGGCAGGGACCCGCACCGACTCCTGGCCAGCCTCCGCGAGGAAGGGGTGCTGTGCGCGGTGCGCGGCGGGGCCTTGCGCCTCTCCCCCCACTTCTACACGCCCGAGGAGCAGCTGGATCGCGCGGCGGAGCTGGTGGCGCGCTGGCTACGCCGCGCGGGCTGAGGCCGAAGGGAAGCCCCCAGACGGAAGGGGCGCGCCGCTGGCGCGCCCCTCTCCGCCGCCGGAAAGCCCTTGGCTTCAGTGCCCGGTGACCAAGGCCAGCAGGATGAGAAGCACGAAACCGGCGGGAATGATCCCCACGACCATCCAAGGCTGCATCTGCCGTTCCTCCTCCTGACTGGGCGCGCGCGCCTCACCTTTTCTCGAGTCGTTTGCCCGCACCCGGTGCGGGAAAGGCCAGCAACGGGCACGGCGAGCCGATTATGCCAACCGGAAAAGACCCAGAGCAAGGCTGCATTGTCCTTGTATTTTGTATGTAAAACAATATGTAGCGGGTACGCGTCGACCAAGGGAGGCAAGGGGCGTCGCACGTGCTAGGCTGGGGGATGACAAGGTGGCGGGAGGCCCGAGATGGAGGAGCTGCTGCATCTGGTGTGCCCTGCCTGCGGAGCCGTGAACCGCCTTCCGGCGCGACGGCTCGGGGCGGGCCCCCGCTGCGGGCGCTGCAAGGCACCCTTGTTCCAGGGGCGCCCGGTGGCCCTGGACGGCGAGGCCTTAGAGCGCCACCTGGCCCACGATGGGATCCCCCTGCTGGTGGACTTCTGGGCCCCCTGGTGCGGGCCGTGCCGGATGATGGCCCCGGCCTACGAGCAGGCCGCCACCCTGCTGGAGCCCCAGGTACGGGTGGCCAAGGTGGACACGGAGCGGGAGCAGGCAGCCGCGGCCCGCTTCGGGATTCGGAGCATCCCCACCCTGGTGCTGTTCCATCGGGGACAGGAGCTGACCCGCCAAGCGGGGGCCTTGGCCAGCCCAGAGGCCATCGCAGCCTGGGTCCGCCGGTCCCTGGGCACCCACCCGCCTCCCTGAGGAGGCTGCCCTCATGCCGCTTCCCGCAGGAACAGCCGCCGGTAGTTGGCGGTGGTGGCCGCAGCCAGGACCTCTAGAGGCTCACCCCGCACCTCGGCCAGGCATTCGGCCACCCGGCGCACGTGGGCCGGCTGGTTGGGCCGCCCCCGGTAGGGCACGGGGGTGAGATAAGGGGCGTCGGTCTCCACCAGGAGCCGGTCGCCGGGGACCTCCCGGGCCACCTCCCGCAGGGGTCCGGCATTGGCGAAGGTCACGATCCCCGAGAAGGACAGGTGCAGGCCCAGCTCCAGGCAGGCCTCGGCCATGGCCCGGTCGCCGGTGAAGCAGTGCATCACCCCGCCCACCTCGCCGGCCCCCTCCTCGCGGAGGATGCGCAGGGTGTCCTCGGCGGCCTCGCGGCTGTGGACCACCAGGGGCTTGCGCACCTCCCGGGCCGCCCGGATGTGCCGCCGGAAGCGCTCCCGCTGCCAGTCCAGGTTCCCCTCGCACCGGTAGTAGTCCAGGCCGGTCTCGCCTACCGCCACCACCCGGGGATCGGCGGCCAGCTCCGCCAGCTCCGCCACGGAAGGATCCCGGCCGGAGCGAACGTTGGGATGCACGCCCACGGTGGCCCGCACCCCGGGGAGGCGAGCGGCCAGCTCCAGCACCCGGGGGAAGCGCTCCAGGTCCACGCACACGCAGAGCATCGCCTCCACCCCGGCGCGCCGCGCCTCCTCCAGCACCTCCTCCAGAGTGGCGCCCAAGCGCTTGAGATCCAGGAGATCTAGATGACAATGGGAGTCCACCAAGCCCACACCCATGCCGCACGCCTCCTCACGGGGGAAGGCCCTACATGGTGAGGGTGCGGCGGTCGCCCTTCAAGGCGCCTCCCAGATAGGACTCGATCTTGGAGCGCACCGCCCGGCCGCTGGGGTCGGAGGCGATCTGCACGCCGATGCCCGCCACCCGGTTGCCCTGGGCCCCGTGGGGGGTGATCCACACCACCCGGCCCACGAAGGGCAGCTTCTCCTTCTCCTCCAGGAGCTGGAGCAGGACGAAGACCTCCTCCCCCAGGCGGTATTCCCGCCGGGTGGGGATGAACAGGCCCCCGCCCTGCACGAAGGGCATGTAGGCCTCGTACAGGGCGTTCTTGTCCGGAATGCTCACGTTGAGGATGGCCTTGCCGGCCATGCCCGCGCCCGCTCCCTTCATGGCGACCGCCCTCCCCGGGTCTGCGCGAACAGCTCCCTCCACCCCAGGAGCAGCTCCTCCAGGAGCAGGCGCGCGTTGGCCTGCCCCTCCAGGCGCCGCCGCCCTCGGGCCAGCTCCTGGAGAAAATCATGCAAGCGGCGTGCCTCGACGAGGGGGGCCAGGCGGCCCAGGAGGGGCCTCAGGTCGGCGCCGGCCCGCGGGGCGCCGGCCCCGGCCCGCAGGCGGGCCAGGTCCGCCGCCCCCAGCCACCACCAGCGCAGCAGCGCCGGCAGATCGGCGCGGTGCCAGCGCTCCGCCGCGGCCAAGGCGTCCCCCTCCCCCCGGGCCAGGGCCTCCAGCTCCCGCCAGAGCTCCCGGCGCAGGGCCAGGGCCTCGCCCCGGGCCAGCTCCAGGGCCGCCAGGGGCGCTCCCCCGGCCAGGTCCAGGAGCAGCGCCGGATCGGCCTCATTCGGCAGCTGCCCACGAAGCCAGGCCAGGGCCGCCTCCCGGGGCGGGCGGGGCAGGTCCAGGCGCTGGCAGCGGCTGCGCACCGTGGCCGGCAGCCGCCCCGGCGCCTCGCTCAGGAGCAGGAGCAGCGAGCCCTCGCCCGGCTCCTCCAGGGTCTTAAGGAGGGCGTTGGCCGCATGCAGGTTCATGGCCTCGGCCGGGGCCAGGAGCACCACCCGCCAGCCGCCGTACTGGGCGGTGGTGGCCAGGCGCTCGGTGGCCCCGCGCACCTGGTCCACGGTGAGGGGCCGCCCCCGCCCCTCGGGCTCCAGCACCAGCAGGTCCGGATGGCTGCCCGCCGCCGCCTGACGGCAGGCAGGGCAGACTCCGCAGGCCCGACCGTCCGCCCCGGCCCCGGGGCAGAGCAGGGCCAGGGCCAGGGCCCGGGCCAGGCGGCCCTTGCCCACGCCGTGGGGGCCGGCCAGGAGGAGGGCGTGGGGCAGCCGGCCGGCCCGCCGCCGGGCCGCCAGGGCCTCCCAGGCCGCCTCCTGCCAAGGCAGGGGCTCCGGGGACCATGCCTCCTCGGGGCGAAGGTCCCAGGCCTCCGCGGCGGATGGGACTCTCATCGCCCCCCCTCCCGGCGGGAACGCAGGAAGGCCGCCAGCTCCCCCTCGAGGCGCCGACCCACCTCCTCCAGGGGGGCCGTGGCGTCCACCACCCGGAAGCGCCCCGGCTCGCGCCGCGCCCGCTCCAGATAGGC
>WFXX01000298.1 GCA_015490395.1 Gammaproteobacteria bacterium
GGACGTTGGCGGCGGCCTGCAAGGCCAGGGCGTCCTCGCTGCGGAGTCCTGCGGGAGTGGGGAGGCAGCCGCTGGCCACGGGCTTCATGGCCGCCACCCGCAGCCCCCGGGCGGCCAGGCCGGCGGTCAGGGCGCAGGCCACCCGGGTCTTGCCCACCCCGGTGTCGGTGCCGGTGACGAAGAGGCCGGAGGCGCCCCCCGTGGCGCGGCTCACCGCTCCCCCCTCTGGCGCAGCGCATCGGCCAGGGCGCGCAAGGGGACGCGGGCCTCGCCGCCTGCGCTCCCCTGGGTCTCCCCGCCGGCCGGCATATTGGCCTCGGCCCCCTGCCAGGCGTGGCCGTAGACCACCTCGTAGGTGGCCGGGATGCGCCCCTCGGGGTCCCGACGGGCCGCGTAGGCCTCCAGGAAGCGCTGCCAGCGCCCCTTGCCGGTGAGGCCCCGCGGGCGGCTGCAGGAGGCGTTGGTGGCCCCCAGGGCCTTGAGCTCCCGCACCAGCTCCTCGGGCGCGCGGTAGCGGCGTACCAGGCGGTCGACGTCCGTTACCGGGTCCCGAAAGCCCAGCCCCAGGAGGAGGTCCCCTACCGCGTGCAGGTCCGGAAAGGCGTGCACGTGGCGCAGGGGATCACCGCCCCCTGGCCTGCCCGGGGCGTCCGCCCCGCCGTCGGCCTCCTCCCAGGCCGCGCGCAGCTCCTCCAGGGTCCCGGCGCCGAAGGTGCTGAAGAGCACCGCCCCTCCCGGGGCCAGCACCCGGCGCATCTCGCCCAGGGCCCGTGGCAGGTCTGGGCACCACTGCAGGGCCAGGTTGGAGACCACCAGGTCCACGCTGCCGGCAGCCAGCGGCAGGGCCTCCATGTCGGCGCACAGCCCCGCGGCCCGGCCCCGCCAGCGGGCCCAGCGGCCCAGCCGCTCCAGGCTGCGGCGCACCATGGCCTCGGCCAGATCCAGGGCCAGGACCTGGGCCTTGGGGTAGCGGCGGGCCAGGTGGGCAGCCACCTGGCCGGTGCCACTGCCCAGGTCCAGCACCCGCCGGGGCCGGATACGGAGCCAGTCCAGGCGCTCCAGGAGCCGCTCGCTCACCTCCCGCTGGAGGCCGGCGGCCCGGTCGTACCGGGCGGCGGCGGCCTCGAAGGCCCGGCGCACCCGGCCCTTGTCCAGCCAGGGGGCGGACCCGTTCATGGGGGCGCGCCTCCCCCCAGCCCGGACGCGGCGTGCGCCCCTGGGGCGGTCAGGTTCCGGAGGAAGGTCCCCAGGGCCTGGGCGCAGGGCCCCGGGGCTTCCAGATGGGGCAGGTGCCCCACCCCGCGTAGCACCAGGCACCGGGCCGCCGGTACCTCTTCCCAGGCTACCTTGGAGGCCGCCGGGATGAGGGGATCCTGATCGCCTAGGAGGACCAGGGTGGGGACGCCAAGCCCGGGCAGGCCAGGCCGCAGGTCGCAGCCGGCCAGAAGGGCCAGGCCCGCCCAGAGGGCCCGCGGGTCCGGCGCGGGCCTCCGTTCCGCGGCCCGCAAGGCCCGCGCCAGGGCCGGCCGCCCCCGGGCCATCAGGGCCCGGAAGCGCCCGAGGGCCCGGCGCGGCTCCTCTCGGAGATCCTCGGCCACGTCCTGGAGGTCTTCTAGAGGAATCCCCGGCCATCCCGGGGCGGCGGCGAGGCGGGGCGTGGCCGCCAGGAGCACCAGGCCGGCCAGGCGCTCCGGGCGACGCAGGGCCAAGTCCAGGGCCACCAGGCCGCCCAGGGACCAGCCGGCCAGCACCGCGCCGGGGGGGAGCTCTCGGGCCAGGGCGTCCGACCAGGCCTCGAGGCGCGGCGCGGCCGGATCCCAGCCCTGAGGCCAAGGGTGGCCGCCATGGCCGGGCAAGGCCAGGGCCCGGGCCTCCCAGCCCACCGGCAGGGCCTCCCCGAGGGAGGCCAGGGCCTCCGGGGGCTGGCCCCAGCCGGGCAGCAGGACCAGGACGCGGGCCTTCATGCCGCCGTCCCTCCGCCGTGCACCGCCCCGTTGGTCTCTCTGCTGGCCTCCCGGAGGGCTTCGTCCAGCGCCTCCAGCAGACGGTCCACGTCCTCCTCCCGGTGGGCCGCGGAGAAGGTGATGCGCAGCCGGGCCGTGCCCTCGGGCACGGTGGGCGGGCGGATGGGGGTCACATGCACCCCC
>WFXX01000299.1 GCA_015490395.1 Gammaproteobacteria bacterium
GTCTTCTTGGCCGCCGTCTTCTTGGCCGTCGTCTTCTTGGCCGTCGTCTTCTTGGCCGTCGTCTTCTTGGCCGTCGTCTTCTTGGCCGTCGTCTTCTTCGACGCCGCCTCCCCGGCTGCGGGGGCAGCTTCGGCAGCCGCCGGCGGCCGGCCAGGAGGTTCCTCCCGGGCAGGCTCCGGTACCTCACCCTCACCGGCCGGGCCAGCCTCCGGCTGGGTAGCCGACCCCTGGACCAGGTCCGCCAAGGCGACGGCGATGCGCGAGGCCACCTCCTCCACCTCGCCGTTACCGTCCACCCGGCGCAGGAGCCCCTGCTCCGCGTAATAGGCCACTAAGGGGGCGGTCTCCGTCTCGTACACACGCTGCCGGTTCTCGATCACTTCCCGGGTGTCGTCCGAGCGGCGCCGCAGCGGTCCCCCACACAGGTCGCAGCAATCGTCCATCTTCGGCGGGTTGGAATAGATGTTGTAGGTGGCCCCGCACTGCTCGCAGGTGAGCCGCCCCGTGAGGCGCCGCATCAAGGCCTCGCTGTCGACGTCGATGAGCAGCACCGCGTCCAGGGGCGTGCCCAGCCTGACCAGGAGCCCGTCGAGGGCCTGGGCCTGGGCCAGGTTGCGCGGGAAGCCGTCCAGGATGAAGCCGCGCCGGGCGTCAGGACGGGCCAGCCGGTCCTCAATGATCCCCAGGACGATCTCGTCCGAGACCAGATGCCCCGCCTCCATGGCCGCCTGAGCCTGGCGACCCAGGGGCGTGCCCGCCGCCACCGCCTCGCGCAGCAGGTCCCCCGTGGAGACCTGTGGCACTCCGTACCGCTCCGACAGGAGCTTGGCCTGGGTCCCCTTACCGGAGCCCGGCGCGCCCAAGAGCACGATCCTCATCGCCCACCTCCCCGCGGTATAGCCATCACCGCTGCCGCCCTCCGGGGCCGCCCGCCGCAGAGCCCGCGGAAGCGGGGCTAAAGCTAGCCCGTGCCTGTGGCCTCGTCAACGAATGGGCCCTGCCAAAGGGGCCCGCCGGTGCTATAATCCGCCGCCTTTCCGCGCCCCAGGCCGGGGCGCGGCGCGAGACAGCCGCCAGCCATGGGAACCGCCAGAGAGGGAGGCCGCGGATGAACCTGGAGCAGATCCCCCCGGGACGGGCCGTGCCCGACGATGTGAACGTGGTCATCGAGATCCCGGCGCAGGCCGCGCCGGTGAAGTACGAGCTGGACAAGGCTTCAGGGGCACTGTTCGTGGACCGCTTCATGGCCACGGCCATGCACTATCCCTGCAACTACGGCTTCGTGCCCGGGACCCTGTCCGAGGACGGGGATCCGGTGGACGTGCTGGTGATCACCCCCCTGCCCCTGATCCACGGCTCCGTGATCCGCGCCCGCCCCCTGGGGATGCTGCGCATGACGGACGAGGCCGGCGTGGACGCCAAGGTCATCGCGGTGCCGGTGGACAAGCTCTGCCCCGTCTACAGCCACTGCCGCACCCCGGAGGACCTCCCCCGGGCCCTGCTGGACCAGGTGGCCCACTTCTTCGAGCACTACAAGGACCTCGAGCCCGGCAAGTGGGTGAAGGTGGAGGGCTGGACGGGCCCGGAGGAGGCACGGGCCGAGATCGAGGCCTCGGTACGGCGTTACCGGGAGCGGCAGGGAGGCTGACCGCGGCCTCGGCCTTCTCCCCGGCCCTCACAGCGTGGGGGTGGCCCCCTCGCCGGCTTGGCGTCTCTCCCACTCGGCCTGGCAGACGGCGCACCGGCGGGCGGCAGGCTGGGCCTGCAGCCGCTCGTAGCCGATCTCGCCCCCGCAGCTCTCGCACAGCCCGTAGGCGCCGCTGCGCATGCGCTGTAGGGCGGCCTCCACCTCCCGGACCTCCTGCACTTGGCGGTCCACCAGGGCCACCTCCACGTCCTTGAGGAGGTCGGCCACCGAGGCGTCCCCGCTGTCGTGCACCTGGCCGGCCAGATCGATGTAGCGCTGGTCCTCGGAGGCCTCCAGCTCGGCCCGGATCTCCTGGCGCAGCTCTTCCCGCCGCGCCTCCAACCGTCGGCGCAGCTCCGCCATCTGTTCCTCGCTCAACCTGGGCATGTCCCCTCCCATCGTCAATGGGCCTCCGGCCGGGCAAGGCGGCGCTTGGAGGCTCCCTTCTAGAGCATATAGCCTAAAGCAATCATGACCACCCGCCACGGGCACGCCGCTTCCCATCCGCGCGGGCACCACGGCAGCCACGGCCACGCCCACGGCACCGGGGCCGCCCTGTGGTGGGGCTTCGGCCTGACGGCGGGCTTCGCCGCCGTGGAGGCGGCGGCCGGCTGGTGGGCCGGCTCCTTGGCCTTGCTAAGCGATGCGGGCCACATGGTCTCGGATGCCACCGCCCTGGGCCTGGCGGCGGTGGCGGCCTGGGTGGCCCGCCGGCCCCCCTCGGCGCGCCACTCCTACGGCCTGGGCCGGGCCGAGGTGGTGGCCGCGCTGGGCAACAGCCTGTTCATGGTGGCCGTGGTGGTGGCCATCGCCATCGCCGCCATGGAGCGGCTGGCCCAGCCCCGCCCGGTGGCAGGGGGCACGGTGGCCCTGGTGGCCCTGCTGGGGCTGGGGGTGAACCTGCTGGCCATCTGGCTCCTGGAGCGGGGCGAGCAGACCTTGAACACCCGCGCCGCCCTCCTCCACGTGCTGGGGGACCTGCTGGGCTCGGTGGCCGCCCTGGCGGCGGGCCTGGTGATCCACTACACCGGCTGGACGCCCATCGACCCCCTGCTGTCGCTGCTCATCTCCGCCCTGATCCTGCTCTCGGCCCTGCGCCTGCTGCGCGAGGCGCTGCACATCCTCATGGAGGGCGTGCCCCCCCACCTGGACCTGCGCGAGGTGGGGCGGGCCATGGCCGAGGTGCCGGGGGTGGCCTCGGTGCACGACCTCCACATCTGGACCCTGGCCTCGGGCACGGTGATGCTCTCGGCCCACGTGGTGGTGCCCTCCATGGCTGAGTGGCAGCGCACCCTGGAGGAGCTGCGGCGGATGCTGCGGGAGCGATATGGCATCGACCACGTCACCC
>WFXX01000300.1 GCA_015490395.1 Gammaproteobacteria bacterium
CCCTGGAACGGCTGCCCGAGAGGGCCCGCCACCAGGCCACGGGGGGGGAGGGCCTAGCCACCTGGCTGGGGCGCTATTTCGGTCCCCTGCCCCGGGACGCGGGGCCGGTGCAGGACGCTTGGGCGCCCCAAGTGGAGTTCCGCCTGCCCCGGCTCCGCTACGAGGGAGGGGCCAGCTTAGCTGCGGTGCTGGATTGGCTGCTGGCGCGCCGGCCGCCTATGGAGGAGGCGGCCCGCCGGCTGGGGCTGGAGCCAGGCTCGGAGGCGGAGAGGGCCTTCCTACGAGCCTACGCCGCCACCGAGCTGGCCCTCCAGGGTTGGCTAGCAGAGTTGCGCGGGCGGCCGCAGGAGGCCCAACGCCTCCTGCGGTTGGCCTATCAGGCCAATCCTCGGGACCGTTGGGTGGCTCTGTGGCTGGCCGACCGCATGCTTGCCTCTCTGGACCAGGCCGAGGCCCTGGGTCTGGACCGGGGCCAGGCCCTGCGCCGTATCCTGCGTATCCGACCCGACCACCCGGAGGTGCTCCGAGCCCTCTGGCGCCTAGCCCAGGAGAGGGGCCGGCATGAGGAGGCCCGTCGTTGGCGGGACCGCTTGGCTCGCATCAGCCCCTTGGATCGGGAGCTGCGGGCCCGCTGAGGGAACCGGCAGGGGTATCGGCGGCCTAAAAGAATAAGGAGCGACAGGCGTCCCAAGAGGGCTGGGATTGCCCTCTGCTGGTTGCCGCTGTGATAAGGTGAAGAGACCGGAGAGGGAGTGTGGCCATGCTGCGCGAGGGGGTGGAGGGCTCAGCAGAGGAGCGGCCCAGGTCTGGCCGGGCCGCCTTGGCGCGCATCCCCGTGCGGGTGGAGGGTCCGGCGCAGCGGGCCACAAGTCTGCGCTGGAAGCGGCGGGCGGTGCAAGTGGGGACCTTGGTCCTGGCGGTGTTGATCCCGGCCTCGGGTCTCTTTCGCATCGATCCGGTGGATGGGGCCCTGGTGGTCCTGGACCGCCAGATCTGGTTCGCCGACTTCTTCTTGGTCTTTGGCTTCTGGATCGCCGCGGCCAGCGCCTTGGTGGTGACCTATTCCACCCTGGGCATGGTCTTCTGTGGCTGGTCCTGCCCCCAGAACACCCTCGCCGAGTGGGCTGACCGCATGACGCGGCGCCTGCTGGGCAAGCGCGCGGAAGTAGAGCTGGACGGGCGGCCCATGCGGGTCTCGCGGGGAAAAAACAAATGGTTCAACTGGCTGCTGCTGGGAGGGGCCTTTCTAGTGGTGTCCCTGGCGGTGGCTTTGGTGCCCCTGTTTTGGTTCTATCCGCCGGAAGCTGTTTGGTCTTTCGTCACCTTTCGGGAGGATCCGCGTCTAGCAGGCTCCCTGCACTGGATCTATGCCGTCTTCGTGCTCATCGTGCTGCTGGACGTGGCCTTCATCCGCCACTTTTGGTGTCGCTTCATGTGCATTTACCGGGTCTGGCAGCATTCCTTCAAGACCCGGGAGACCCTTCGGGTGGCTTGGGACCGCTCCGAGCCTGAGGCCTGTGCCCGTTGCGGCTATTGTGCCACCTCTTGCTTCATCGGCATCGACCCACGGCGCACGGAGGTCTTCGACAGCTGCATCAACTGCGGCGAGTGCATCGCCGCCTGCGGTGAGATCCGCGCCCGCAAGGGCAAGGCGCCGCTGCTGCGCTTTGCCGTAGGTGCCCGTGAGGAGGAGGCCCGCGGCGCCGGGCTCTGGCGCACGGCCCTGAGCAGCCTGCGGGGGCGGATCCGGCTTACGGTGCCGCTGACCTTGCTGGGGCTCGCCCTCTTCGCGTGGGGGCTGTATACCTACGAGCCCTTCCGGCTCACCGCCTTCCGGGCCGAGCAGCAGCTGCACGGCGCCGGAGCCATCCAGGACTATCGCATCGAGGTGGCCCACAAGATGTACCGCCCGGCGCGGGTGCGGCTGGAGGTGGAGGGCTTACCGGAGGGTAGCTATCGGTTGAGCCGCAGCGAGCTGGTCTTCGACAGCACCGGGCACCTGGATGCCGTGCTGCACGTCGATCCCAGGTTACCCCGGGGCTTATATCCGGTATTGGTCCGGGCCCGCTCCGACGATGGCTGGAGCGCCGCCTTCCGAATTCAACACTTCGCCAAGGGAGAGGGCTCATGAACAAGCGCAAGCGTGGGGGAGGGGCCCAGATCCCCCTGACCGAGGTCAAGAGCGAGTGGGGCAAGCTTCCCGAGGACCATTTCGGGTATGCCTCCGATGAGGAGCGTCGCGCCAAGCGGGGGCTGGAGGATTGGGAGCTGGTGGAGTACATCCCCGAGTCCCAGAAGAAAGTGCCCAAGTGGTTCTTGGCTGTGGTGGCCGTGGTGCTCCTGGTGGCCATCGGTCTGAGCTTTCCTTTCTGGGGGGACCGGCCGGGCTATGAGCGAAGCTGGGTCAACTGGGGCTTCGCGGCGGCCATCGTCTATCTGCTGGTGGCTGGCACCTTCGTGTATTTCATGGTGAACCTCTACGGCTCCAAGCTGGGCGGTCGCCTGGACTCGGACAAGGAAGGCCGAGGCGATACCGCCGGGCGGGGGGAGGGTTCACCGGCGGGCGGGAGCGATGAGAGAGGCCGTTGAGCGCGGGCCCTGGATGCGGGCCGCGCTCCTGCTGCTCCTGGTTCTCGCGGCGGCGGGCTGTGGGAGGGGGCCGGAGGTCTCCTCCATCCCGCCACAGCGGTGGGAGGACTTGGTGTTGCAGCTCCAGAGCCGTCCGGACCCGCCGCGCCCGGGCATGAATGAGTTCCTGCTCATTGCCACCCACGAGGGCGGACGCCCTGGCTCGGCCTTCTTGGTGCACATCCGTCGGGCGGATGACCCGGAGGGCCGTTGGGAGCAGATGATCCAAGACGGGCGCAGTGGGGTCTACCGGAGGGCCATTCGTCTAGTGCCGGGGACCCGAGCCGTGGAGGTGCGCCTGCGGCGGCACACGGATGGGCGCGAGACAGTGGTGCGCTTCCCCCTGCCTGAGGGGGGCTGAGGGAGACCGCTTAGCGGCGCCCTAACCGACGCAGGAGACGGGGGCTAGCTTCCCAGCGGCGCAGCAGGAGGATGGGCTCTCCTCCTTTGCCCTCGCGGCAGCGGGGGCAGGCCAAGTGGGCCAGATACAATTCCCGGGGCATGCGTCCTTGCTCGAGCAGTTCCCGCTGCAGGGCCTGCACCGACTGACGCAAGGTGGCCATCCCCCCGTGATGCAGCTTGGCCCGTGCCCGGAAAGGGGTGGGAAGGCGGCGCACGCGACGGGAGGGAGAGGCCGCCTCGCGCAGCAGGCGGATCAGCTCGCCCCGGAAGGGGCCCATACGGATCAGCACCAGCCCGGGCCAAGGCTCCTCCAGCTCCAGGGCCTCCAGCTCCCGCTGCTGGCGCAGGCGAAAGGCCTCGTAGCCCAAGGGCATCCAGAGGAAGGTGCGCAAGGGCTGGATGTGCACGGCTTGACCGCCGAGATCGACGTCTTGCTCGTCCCACCCCGGCCAGGCTGCCGGACAGCCACAGGGCAGGAGGCCGCCGGAGGCGGCGCGTGCCTCGCTCATGAGCCAGGCGTAGGGGGCTGGGAGCTGTCCCGGCGTAGGCCACGGAAGCTTAGCAGCAGGTTGGCCAGGTACATCCAGATTCCTGCCCCCATGATCGTGGCCGCCACCGGCACCAGGGCGCTGTAGAGCCGGTGCACCTGCTCGATAGCCGGGTCATTGGCTAGCAGCAACTCCCCCTGCCAAGCTCCGAAGATCACTAGGATTAGGTAGAAGGAGGCCAGGCCCGTCACCGTGGTCCAAAAGGACAGGTCTGCCAAGCGCCGGGAGTGGATGGGGCGGCCGCCGATGACCGAGACCAAGTAATAACTGACCGCCATGGCCAAGAGGGTAACGCCGCCAATCAGGTTGATATGGGCGTGGGCCAAGGGGTCGATGAGATGGCCCGGTCCCCCGTAGGGGCTGCCGATGCTGTCCAGCCAAGCTCGGATGGGGGGCAACAGCTGCAGCACGCCATGGACGCTGCCCACCAGGAAAGAGAGGCCGGAGGCCAAGACGAACTTGAGCAGGTAACGGTGATCCCCGGGTCCTTGCTGGTTTGTCCCGCCTCTGCCTTCTCGGACGACCATGGTCCTCTTACCCCCGGGCAGAGGCTTTGGCCCCGCCCCCTCATGGAAAAGCCCGGCCGAAACCGGGCTTCTCCTGCCGGGCGGAGGGTGGCTACAGACACACCCCCCGCCTCACGGCTCCCTGCCTTACCGGCGATCGTTCTGCATCTTCTTCTCGATGTTCTTCACCGCCTCCCCGGAAATCACCGAGGCCAGCCACACGGTGAGGCCGAAGAAGATGGCAATCGGGATCAAGATCTCCGGAAAGTACATCGCGTTCACCCTCCCCTCTGTTCCCTGCCGTCCCTTTCCCCCTCCGACGCCCGGCGGGGGATGCTGCCTAGGGTCGAAGCGATACTAGCCCAGTGGGGGCTGCGCGCGCAAGCCCCGCCGCCGGCACGACCCGAGCTAGACCACCCCCGCGGGGATCGGAGGCAGCCTCGACCGTGCCCCGCGACCGGTCCCAAAGCACCGCCTGCATGTTGCCCCAGCGCCGTTCCAGCACCCGCACCCGGTGGCCCATGGTCTCCAGGGCCTGGATCAGCTCTGCGGCCAAGGCCCCGGGCTCGGCCTGGATCTCATCGGGCAGGAACTGGTGATGGAAGCGTCCCAGCCCTACCCAGGAGCGGGGGCCCCGGCCGGCGGCGAAGTCCAGGGTGGCGAGCAGGACCATGGTGATGATGCGCGAGCCGCCTGGTGTGCCCAGGATGGCCAATCGGCGGCCGTCGTCCAGGAAGGTGGGGCTCATGCTGGAGAGCGGCCGCTTGCCGGGAGCGATGGCGTTGGCCTCCCCGCCCACCAGGCCGTAGAGGTTGGGCACCCCGGGCTTGGCGGCGAAGTCGTCCATCTCGTTGTTGAGCAGCACCCCGGTGCCAGGAGGGACGAAGCCCGAGCCGAAGGGGAAGTTGATGCTGAGGGTGGCCGCTACCCGGTTCCCCTCGGCGTCCAGGATGGAGAAGTGGGTCGTGTGGCCGCCTGCTCGCCTGCCGTCCGCTCCGGGCAGCAGGGCGCTGGGGGTGGCCCGGTCGAGACGGATTCCCGCCCGCAGCCCCGCGGCATAGTCCCGGCTGAGCAGCCGGGCCACGGGGACGTTCACGTGGTCCGGGTCTCCCAGGTGCACCGCGCGGTCCCGGTAGGCTCGGCGCATGGCCTCCACCAGGAGGTGCACCCGGGTGGCCGGCTGTAGCCGCTCCAGGGGATAGCCCTCCAGGATGTGGAGCATCTCTAGCAGGACGATCCCCCCGGAGGAGGGCAGGGAGGCGCTGGTGATGCGAATCCCCCGGTAGGTGCCCCGCACGGGCTCGCGCTCCACCACCCGGTAGGCGGCCAGGTCCTCCCGGGTCCAGATGCCACCCGCGGCCCGGACCCCGTCTACCAGGGCCTCGGCCACGGCCCCCCCGTAGAAGCCCTCTCGCCCCCGCCGGGCCAGGGCCTCCAGGACGGCGGCCAGCTCCGGCTGGCGCAGCCGCCAGCCCTCGGGGGGCACCTCCCCCTCCTGCAGGAAGATCCGGGCGGCCTCGGGGGAGGCCCGCAGGGCCTCCAGACGGAAACGGGCCAGGGCTCGGTACCGGGCGTCCACCGGGAAGCCCTCCCGGGCCAGGGCGATGGCCGGGGCCAGGGAACGGGCCAGGGGCAGGCGCCCGTAGCCCTCGGCCAGATGGGCCAGGGCGGCGGGCAGCCCCGGCACGGCCGCGGCCAGCGGCCCGTCCACCGAGGCCCCGGGGACGACCGCTCCCTGGGCGTCCAGGTACAGGTCCCGCCGGGCGGCCAGGGGCGCCCGCTCCCGGGCGTCCAGCATCAGCTCCCGCCCGTCGGCGGCCCGGTGCAGCAGGAAGAAGCCCCCTCCCCCCAGGCCGGAGCCGTAGGGCTCCACCACCGCGAGGGCCGCGGCGGCGGCCACCGCCGCATCGAAGGCGTTGCCCCCGGCAGCCAGCACCTCCAGGGCGGCCTCGGTGGCCAGGGGATGGGCGGTGGCCACCGCCGCCGCCGGAGGACGCTCCCCGGGTAAGGCGCCGCACGGCACGGGGAGCAGCAGGGCCAGGAGCAGCAGCATCCTGAGGTGCCGTACTGGGAGGGTCCCGGCCATCTTCAGCCTCCTTCCCCGCCCGCGCGCAGCCGCCGCAGGGCCCGCTCCACCTCGGGGTGCACGAAGGCGGCCACGTCGCCGCCCAGGGCGGCCACCTCTCGGACCAGGCTGGAGGAGAGATAGGTGTACTGCTCGGCGGGCATCATGAACACGGTTTCCAGCTCGGGGGCCAGGCGGCGGTTCATGGCGGCGAGCTGGAACTCGTACTCGAAGTCCGACACCGCCCGCAGGCCCCGCAGCAGCACCCGGGCCCCCATCCGCCGGGCGAAGTCCACCAGCAGGCCCTCGAAGCCCTGCACCTCCACCCCCTCCAGGCCGGCCAGGGCTGCGCGGGCCAGGCGCAGCCCTGGCCGGCCTGGAG
>WFXX01000301.1 GCA_015490395.1 Gammaproteobacteria bacterium
GATCGATGCCGTGGTGGCCACGGCGGTAGGGGCGGAGGGGGCCCTCGGCCGGGAGGAGGCCCGCGACCTGGTGGAGACGGTGGCCGCCCTCAACGCGGGGCGGAAGCGGAGCTGGTTCCACGTGGGCTTCCTGGAGGGGCTCCTGGAGCCGCCGGGGCGGATGCCGGAGCGGGAGGGCCTGGACGGCGAGCGCCGGGCGTGGGCGCTGGCGGGGCTGATGGCGGCGGCCGCTCGCCGGGACGACCGCAAGGCCTTGGAGGGGCTGCTGGACGGGCACCGGGAGCTGTTCCGGGAGGCGGCGGAGCGCCCCGGGGGTCCCGGGGCGGCGCTGGCCAACGTGGCCCTGGAGGCCCTCCTGGAGGCCGGCCGCTTCGAGGAGGGCTGCCGGCTGCTGCGGGGGCAGGCCGGCGAGTCCCGCCTGGCCCTGGGCGAGCTGGCCTACCAGTGGGCGACGCGGCTGTGGCGGGAGAAGCAGGTGGGCGAGGCCCGCCTCCTGCTGGAGACCCTGCAGGGGGTGCTGGGCCGCTTCCGGGGTGAGGAGGCTTGGCGGCGGGATCTGGGGCTGCGCGTGGGGCGTCGCCTGGCCCAGTGCCTCCAGGCCCTCGGGGAGCTGGAGGAGGCAAGGGCCCGCTTCGAGGCGCTGCTGGCCCAGGAGGCCCGGGCGGGGCGCCGGCGGGCCGAGGTGCTGGCGGATCTGGGCCTCGTGGCGGCCGGCTTCCGGGACCTGGCGGAGGTGCGCCTGCCCGAGGGGGAGGGCGACCGGCAGGCGCTGCGGGCCGCCCTGGAGCGGGGCCGGGAGCGCTTCGAGCAGGCGGTGGCGGAGGCCGGCGCGGAGGCGCCCAACGCGGCCTATGCGCTGGCCGTGCTGGCCTACCTGCGCTGGTGGGAAGAGGACAGGGAGGCGCAGGCCCAGGCGGCCAGGCAGGCCGTGGCGCTGGCCGTCCAGGCCATGGGCGGCTCGCCCTCGGCGGAGGAGTACCGCCGGCTGGGCCTGCTGGGCCAGGCCCAGCTCATGGAGGCAGTGCTGGAGGCATCCACGCTGGATCCGGGCGTGGCCGCGGGGCTGCGCGCGCACTGGGAGCGCATCCCGGCCAGCGCTGGACGTTTCCCCCTGGCGGACCTGGAGCGGCTGCTTCAGTACGCAGGCCTGCTGGGGGCGGAGACGGCGGCCCGGATCGCCGAGAGCGTGGCACGCCACCACGGCGCGGCGGCAGCCGAGCATCTGGCGGGGCTCCCCGTGGAGGCCCTGGTCGCGTCGGAGGAGCTGCGCGGGGGGATGCGCCGATGGGCCGCGGATCCCTCCCTCCCCCACGACCTCCGCTACCGGCTTTGGCAAGGCCTGGCGGAGGCCGGCCGGATGACGGGCGGGGGCCTGCTGGAGGAGGCCCTGGACGCCCTGGAGGGCCTCGCCGCGGAGCACGACGACCTGGCCCGGCGCCTGCTGGCGTGGCTGGAGGACGAGGACCGGGCGAGCTGCTGGGAGCCGGAGGAGCGGCTCTGGGTGCAGCTGCGCCTGGCCAGGCAGCTGGGGGAGGATGGCCGTTGCGGCGCCCTGGTCCAGCGCCTGTTCTACCGGCTGCGGGACCGGCCCCACGAGGGGGCGGTGGAGCTCCTCGAGCAGGCGCGGGACTGGGGGCTGGACCCGGGCCTCCTCGATGCCCTGGCGGCCAGCCTGCCCCGGAGCGAGGAGGAGGCGCCGGCGGCGCCTGCGGACAGTCGGCCGCTGCGGATCCTGTTCGTGGGGGGTAACGAGATCCAGGCCCGTTACGACGAGGCCGTGCGCCGCCGCTTGGCGGAGCGCCATCCCCACATCCAGGTGGAGTTCGAGCACACCGGCTGGCGGTCCAACTGGGGCGAGGACCTGGAGCGGCTGGTCCGCAAGGCCAGGGTCTCGGACGCCGTGGTGCTCATGCCCATGATGCGGACCATGCTGGGGCGGGGCCTGCGGGCCCGGCTGCAGGTGCCCTGGGTCTCCTGCCCAGGCACGGGTAGGGACGCCATCGTCCGCAGCATCCTGCGCGCGGCCGCCTTCGCCCGCGGCGGGCCGGCGGAGACGGCCTGAGCCCCTCCGGGACCGGCTCCGAGCTGTGTGGAGACACCGGAGATCTCAGCGGGTCCCGCACCGGATCCAGGCGCCGACGCGAGGTCGTTTGGGCCGGTATCCGGGGACGGGCCCGCCCGCGTTTCTGACCGTTTAGGCCGCAACAAAAATTATAAGATTCGCTGGCGACATGCTATCGCTTCGATCGAAAATGGCGCGAGGGGAATCCTATGCCCGGTCTGGTTATCAGGAATCTGCCTCCCGAGCTGCATCGCAAGCTCAAGGAGAGGGCCCGCCGCCACCATCGAGGCATGGCCGAGGAGGCGGTGGCGATCCTGGAGCAGGCGCTGGAAAGTGGCGAAGGCGTCAAGGAGGCTCCGCCGCCATACAGAGGGCGATTCACGCTCACCCAGGAACTTCTCGATCGCGCCAGACGCGAGGGCCTAAGGTGACGTTACACCTCTTCGTTGCCTTCAGGGACCGTGTGCTCCCGGAAGAAGGCGACGACCTCCTCCTTGCTGACGGTGCCTGCTGCGACGCCGATGGTGAGCTCCTCGAGCGCCCGGTCGTCGGCGGCGAGACGCATGCCGTTGAGCCGGATGAACACTTCGGCCGAGGCGAGCGCCGTCCGCTTGTTGCCGTCGGCGAACGGGTGGTTCCTGCACAGGTGGAACAGGTAGGCCGCCGCCATGGCGGGGATCCCATCGTGCAGGAAACGTCCGCCGAGCCGCACGGCGGGCGTCAGGGCGGCGGATTCCAGCAGCCCGTGATCGCGGAGGTAGGGTCGGCACCGAACCCGCCGATCACCCGCCGATGTCCTGCCAGGACATGCTCGACGGACAGGAAGGCAGGGGTGGGGCTCATTCCGCAAGGCGCCGCAGCACCTCGCACCGGTCCTCGATCACCCGCTCCAGGGCCGCCTCGAAGCGCACCCGGTCGACGGGCCTCGGGCTCACCGGCGTGATGACGATGGCTCCGTTGTGGACCGTGAGCTGGACCTGGGCGCCCGCCTCCAGGCCGACCAGCTCGAGGATGGCCTTGTCGAGGAACAGGGCATGCCCGTTCCCGATCTTCTTGATCTGCTTGATCATGGCGAGCCCCAGCCTGGTGGTTTGTTAAAACAAGTGGCGTGGCTCGTCAAGGGCCTGTCGACGCGGGGCCTGGGAGGCTGGCCGAGGCCGGCGGAAGGACAGGTTGGGCAGGCATCGGGCGCTCGGCTCCTGCCGAGAGGCCGGTAGGCGATGATCCGCACCAGGCGCGTCTTAGAGCCGACCGCGCCGGAGGACGGGAAGCGGTTCCTGGTGGATCGCCTCTGGCCGCGGGGGCTGAGGCGGGAGTCGTTGCGGCTCGACGGCTGGCTCAAGGAGGTGGCGCCCAGTGACGGGCTGCGCCGCTGGTTCGGCCACGACCCGGCCAAGTGGGAGGCGTTTTGTAGACGGTATGCCGAGGAGCTGGAGGCAAGGTCCGAGACCTGGCGGCCCCTGCTCGAGGCGGCGCGGGAGGGGGACGTGACGCTGCTCTTCGCGGCTAGGGATGAGGCGCGCAACAACGCGGTGGCGCTGAAGGCCTTTCTGGAGGGCAAGCTGCGGTGGGCTTCCGCTTCTGGAGACGGATCGGGATCGCGCCGGGGGTGAGCCTGAACCTGAGCCGCTCGGGGGCTTCGGTCTCCTTCGGGCCGCGGGGGGCGAAGCTCACCGTGGGCCCGGGTGGCCGCCGGGTGACGGTGGGCCTGCCGGGGACGGGCATCCACTACACCACCACCCTCCCTCGGGGTCGGAGGGGACAGGGCGCGCGCTCCCGGGCCAGCTCCGCCGGGCGCGCGGAGGAGCGCCTGAGGCTGGGCCTCCTGAGGCGACTGGTGACGCCGGACGAGGAGGAGGCCCTGGTGGACGGCTGCCGGGAGCTGCTGCGGGGGCGGGAGGCGAAGGCCCTGGAGCACCTGGCGCGGGCGGTGGAGCTGCCGGACGGGGCCTTCCTGGCCGGCTGCCTGGCCCTGAAGCGGGGCCGGCCGGAGCAGGCCGCGGCGTGGCTGCGGCGCGCGGTGGACGGCCACCGGCGCCTGGGGAAGGTGCTGGGCCGCTACGGGGTGCAGGTCACCCTGGGCCTGGCGGTGACGGAGGAGGTGCAGGCCCAGGTGGGGCCCGGGCTGCGGGGGGCCCTGCTGGCCCTGGGCGAGGCCCTGCAGCGGGCGGGCCGCCCGGAGGAGGCGCTGGCCTGCCTGGAGCGCCTGCACCGCCTGGAGCCGGAGGACGTGGCCGTGCGCCTCTCCCTGGCGGAGCTCCTGTGGGAGCTGCGGCCAGGGGACCGGCGGGCCCTGCGCCGGATCCTGCGCCTCAGCGAGGGGGTGCCGAACGCCTCCTCGGTGCACACGGGGCTGCTCCTCTACCGGGCCCGGGCCATGCGGGCCCTCGGGCTCCCGGAGGCGGCCCGGGAGCTGCTCACGGCCGCGCTGCGGCGAGGGAGCGGCCGGTCCAAGGAGCTGCTCTTGGCGCTGCGCTACGAGCGGGCCCTGGCCTACGAGGCCCTCGGGGAGCAGAGGCGGGCCCGACGCGACCTGGAGCGCCTCTACGCCGAGGATCCCGGCTACGGGGACGTGGCGGCGCGGCTGGGGCTCTGAGGGCCTGGCCCGATCTGCAGGAGGCGCCGGGCCGCATGGGGCGGTCGCTCCGCTGGCGCGTCGCTGGAGCCCTTCTGCACCACCCCTCCCAACCCTCCCCTCCAGAGGAGGGGAGGGCCGTTCCCTCCCTGTGGG
>WFXX01000302.1 GCA_015490395.1 Gammaproteobacteria bacterium
GCTTGACCTGGGCCCGGGTGAGGGCCACGTAGAGCAGACGCAACTCCTCGCCCAGGCGCTCCCGGTCGGCCTCCGCCAGGCTCTCCTCCCCCAGCCCCGCCCGCCAGCGCCGGCCGTCGTGGAAGCAGTGGAGGGCGGTCCTGTCCTTGGAAGCCGGTCGGGCCTGCCACAGGAAGGGGAGGTAGACCACGGGGAACTGGAGGCCCTTGGCCTTGTGCACGGTGAGCACCCGCACCGCCCCCTCCTCGCTCTCCAAGCGTAGGACCTGATCCTCGCCCTTGGGGCAGGCCTCCATCTGGCGGGCCAGCCAGCGGGCCAGGGCGGCGGGCTCGGGCAGGCGCTGCGCCTGGCGCTGGAGGAGCTCGCCCAGGTGCAGGAGATCCGTCAGGAGCCGCTCCCCCTCCGGGCGGGCGCCCAGGCCCTCCAGGCCCAGGAGCCCGAAGAGGCGCTGCAGGCAGGCCAGCACCCCCTGGCGCCGCCAGAGGCGATGCAGCGCCTCGGTCCGCTGGAGCCAGTCCTCCCAGCCCTCCCCCAGGGCCTGGCGCAGGCCGGGGAGGTCCAGGCCGGCCAGGGTGCCGGCCAGGGCCCGGCGCAGCAGCTCGGGGCGCTGGGGCTCGGCCAGGGCCTCCAGCCAGGGGCGGAGCTCCCGGGCCGCCTCGGTGGCGAAGACGCTCTGCTGCCCGGCGCTGGCCACCGGGACCCCCCACCGGGCCAGGGCAGCCCGCAGGGCCTCGGCCTGGTCGTGGCTGCGCACCAGCACGGCCAGGTCCGCCGGCCCCAGGGGCTGGCCCTCCAGGCGGGCCCGGCCCGCCCGGCCGGCGGCCAGCAGGCCGGCGATGTGCCGGGCGGCCTGGGCCGCGCCCTCGGCCACGGCCTCCTCCCTGTTGGGGCGAGGGCGCTCGGGGGTGCCCAGGGTCCAGAGGGTGACCCCGGCGGCAGGGGCGGGATCCAGCTCGGGAGGCACCTCCAGGGGGACCTCGCCCCCCGCGGCCCGGGCGGGCGGGTGCTCCAGGCCCTCCCACACGAAGGGCCGGGGGCGGCGGCCGAAGAGGGCGTTCACCGCCTCGCAGACCGCGGGCCGGGAGCGGTGGTTGAGGGTGAGCCGGTAGCGGTGCTCGGCAGGGGTCTCGGAGCGGGCCCGGAGGTAGGTGTGCACGTCGGCGCCCCGGAAGGCGTAGATGGCCTGCTTGGGGTCCCCGATGAGCACCAGCCGGGTGCCGGCGTCCTCCAGGCGGCGCAGGATCCGGTACTGGACGGCGTCGGTGTCCTGGAACTCGTCCACGAAGAGGAAGGCCAGCTCCCGGGCCACGGCCCGGGTCAGGCCCTCCCCCCGAGGCCCCTCCAGGGCCTCCAGGGTCAGGAGCAGCAGGTCGTCGGGCGCCAGGATCCCGGCCTGGCGGCGCAGGCGCCGGGCCTCGCGGGGGAGCCCGGCGGCGGCCTCGGCCAGCAGGGCGCGGCCCAGGCGGGAGAGGAGGGGTGCCCGCTCGCCCTCCAGGGCCAGCAGCTCGTCCACCAGCCGGGGCAGGCGCATCCCCTCCAGCCTCTCCCAGAGCGCCTCGGGGGCGGCCTTCTTGAGCCCGGCGCGCAGCCTCTCGAGGCCCAGGAGCTCGGCCTCCGAGGGCGGACCCCGATGACCCTCCGCCATGGCCGCCAGGGCCTCCCAGGCGGCCTCCACGCGCCCGGGCTTGTAGGCGCGCGCCTTCAGGTGCTTCTCGGCCATCGCCTCCCGCACCGCCTCCAGCAGCAGGGGCCCCTCGCCGGGCCAGAGGGCGGCCAGCTCCTCGCGGAGGGCGGCCACCCGGCCGTCCACGGCCTCCAGGCGGGCCAGGAGGGGCTCCGGGCCCTCCCCGGTCCCCTCGTCGAAGGCGGGGCCCTCCAGGGGATGGGCCAGGAGGGCCCCCAGGGGCTCCAGGAGGGCCTCGGGGGTGCGCAGCTCGAGCCCGGCCAGGGCCTCCCAGGCGGGAGGATGGGGCAGCACCCGGGCCCGCCACCAGGCGCAGGCCGCCTCCAGGAGGCGGCCGTCCGCCTCCGGGTCCAGCACCGGCTCCAGCTCGCTCAGGCCCGGGTGCCGGCGCAGCAGGCGCAGGCAGAGGCCATGGAGGGTGCTCACCGGGGCCTCGTCCAGCTCGGCCAGGGCCTCGCGGAGGCGCCGCCGCACCGGGCCCTCCCCGTGGGCCGCCACGGCCGCCTCCACCAGGGGCCACCACCCCTCCGACGCGGCGTCGGGAGGCCCCGACCCGGCGGCGAGCCCGGCCCAGGCCAGGCGCAGGCGCTGGCGCAGCCGCCCCCGCAACTCGTCGGTGGCGGCGTGGGTGAAGGTCACCGCCCCCAGGTGGCGCACCGGGCGGCCGGCCAGCACCAGGGCCAGGTGCAGGCTGGCCAGGGCGTAGGTCTTGCCGGTCCCTGCGCCGGCCTCCACCAGGATCCGGGAGGGCCAGCCCTCCGGGTCCGCGGCCAGGGCCTGGATGGCCTCCAGGTCCAGCTCCCGTGCCTCCACGGCCCCGCCCTCAGGCACGGCCCCGCCTCCCCGGCTCGGCGGGGGGCCAGCAGGCCAGGATCCCGTCGGCCAGCGCCTCGGCCAGCTCGGCCATCCCGGGAACGTGCTCCCGCTCCGCGCTGCCCCAGATCCGCACCATGAGGCCGCCCTCCCTGGGCTTCCAGCCCGCCCAGCCGGCTTCTTTCCTCCGGGGCAAGGCGCGGGCGCCCTCGGGGAGCCGCTCGCGCAGGGCCAGGGCCACCGCCTCGGGGGCCAGGG
>WFXX01000303.1 GCA_015490395.1 Gammaproteobacteria bacterium
GCATCAACAAGGTCATCCTCATCGGCAACCTGGGGGCGGACCCCGAGGTGCGCTACACGGGGGAGGGGCGGGCGGTGGCCAACCTCCGGCTGGCCACCACCGACACCTGGCAGGATCGCCAGAGCGGCGAGCGGCAGGAGCACACCGAGTGGCACCGGGTGGTCCTCTTCGGCCGTCTGGCCGAGATCGCCGGTGAGTACCTGCGCAAGGGCTCGCGCATCTACGTGGAAGGGCGGATCCGCACCCGCAAGTGGCAGGGCCAGGACGGCCAGGACCGCTACACCACCGAGATCGTGGCCCAGGAGATGCAGATGCTGGACGGCCGGGGCGGCCCCGCGCCAGAGGACCGGGGTGGGGAGCGACCCCGGGCCGAGCCCCGGGCCCGGCAGCAGGCGGCCGAGCCCGAGACGGCCGACTTCGACGACGACATCCCCTTCTGATGGCCGGGCCTCGGGGAGGCCAGCGGATGGGCAGGGGGCAGGCCGGGCCGGCGGCGCGAGGCCCGAGGCGAGGGCTCCCCTACCGTGAGCGCGCCGCGGCGGGCCTTGCCGGATGAACCTCCACGAGCACCAGGCCAAGCGCCTCTTCGCCGAGGTGGGCATCCCCGTGCCCGAGGGGGGTGTGGCCGCCTCGGTGCAGCAAGCCCGAGCCATCGCCGCCCGCTTAGGCGGGGAGCGCTGGGTGGTCAAGGCCCAGATCCACGCCGGGGGCCGTGGCAAGGCCGGTGGCGTGCGCCAGGCCCGAGGGGTGGAGGCGCTGGAGCAGGTGGTGGGCGAGCTCCTGGGCCGGCGGCTGGTGACCCATCAGACCCCGCCCGGGGGCCTGCCCGTGGAGCAGGTGCTCATCGAGCCCCACACGGAGGTGGAGCGCGAGCTCTACCTGGGGGCGGTGGTGGAGCGCTCCCGGGCCCGGGTGACCTTCATGGTCTCGGCGCTAGGCGGGGTGGACATCGAGGAGGTGGCGGCTAGGGAGCCGGGGCGTATTCTCGCCGCGGCGGTGGACCCCGTGGTGGGGCTCATGCCGTATCAGTGGCGGCGCATCGGCTTCGCCCTGGGGCTGCCCCGGGAGCGTTTCGAGGACCTGGGTCGCGTCATGGCCGGGCTCTACCGCCTTTTCCAGGAGCGGGATGCGCTCCTGGCCGAGATCAACCCCCTGGCCCTCACGGTGGACGGCCGCTTGCTGGCCCTGGACGCCAAGATCGTCCTGGACGACAACGCCCTGTTCCGCCAGCCGGAGCTGGCTCGCCTAGCAGATCCGTCCCAGGAGGATCCCCGGGAGCGGGAGGCCCGTCGCCACGGCCTGAGCTACATCCCCTTGGATGGGGACATCGGCTGCATGGTGAACGGCGCGGGCCTGGCCATGGCCACCATGGACCTGATCCAGCTGCACGGGGGGCGTCCGGCCAACTTCCTGGACGTGGGCGGCACCGCCACCGCCGAGCGGGTGGCGGAGGCCTTCAAGCTCATCCTGGCCGAGCCGCGGGTGCGCGCGGTGTTGGTGAACATCTTCGGTGGGATCGTGCGCTGCGACCTCATCGCCGAGGGCATCGTGCAGGCGGTGCGCCAGGTGGGGATCCGGGTGCCGGTGGTGGTGCGCCTGGAGGGCACCCACGTGGAGGAGGGGCGGGCCATCCTGGCCGAGAGCGGCTTGGCCATCGAGAGCGCCGAGGGCCTGACCGACGCCGCCCGGCGGGCGGTGGCCGCCGCTCGCCGGGGGGTGGTCTGAGAGGGTGGCCCATGGCCATCCTGGTGGATCGGCGCACCAAGGTCATCTGCCAGGGCTTCACCGGCCGGCAGGGGACCTTCCACGCCCGGCAGGCGCTGGAGTACGGCACCCGCCTGGTGGGGGGCGTGACCCCGGGCAAGGGGGGCAGCATCCACCTGGGGCTCCCGGTCTTCGACACCGTGCGCGAGGCGGTGGAGGCCACCGAGGCGGAGGCCAGCATGATCTACGTCCCCGCCCCCTTCGCGGCCGATGCCATCCTGGAGGCGGCCGAGGCCGGGATCCGGCTCATCGTGTGCATCACCGAGGGCATCCCGGTGATGGATATGCTGCGGGTCAAGGCCGCCCTGGCCTCCTACGGGGCCCGGCTCATCGGCCCCAACTGCCCCGGGATCATCACCCCGGGCGAGTGCAAGATCGGCATCATGCCGGGCAGTATCCATCGCAAGGGGGTCATCGGCATCGTCTCCCGTTCGGGCACCCTTACCTACGAGGCTGTGCATCAGACCACCCTCAACGGCCTGGGCCAGAGCACCTGTGTGGGGATCGGGGGGGACCCCATTCAGGGCACCTCCTTCATCGACTGCCTGGAGCTCTTCGAGCGGGACCGGCAGACCAAGGGCATCGTTTTGGTGGGGGAGATCGGGGGCACGGCGGAGGAGGAGGCCGCCGAGTACATCCGGGCCCACGTGCGCAAGCCGGTGGTGGCCTACGTCGCCGGGCTCACCGCCCCACCGGGCAAGCGCATGGGCCATGCGGGCGCCATCGTCAGCGGCGGCCGGGGGCGGGCGGAGGACAAGATCCGGGCCCTGGAGGCCGCTGGGGTCACGGTGGCTCGCTCTCCGGCGGAGATCGGCGACCGGATCCTGGAGTACTTCGTGGGCTGACGGGCGGGCCCGGCGCCGGGCCCGGATCGGGAGGAGCTGGCGATGAAGAAGATCGAGGCGGTGATCAAGCCCTTCAAGCTGGACGACGTGCGCGAGGCCCTCTCGGAGATCGGCATCGCGGGCATGACGGTCACCGAGGTCAAGGGTTTCGGCCGGCAGAAGGGCCACACCGAGCTCTACCGGGGTGCGGAGTACGTGGTGGACTTTCTGCCCAAGGTCAAGATCGAGGTGGTGGTGCGCGAGGAGCTGGCCGAGCGGGCCGTGGAGGTCATTGCCGAGACCGCCCGCACCGGGAAGATCGGCGACGGCAAGATCTTCGTCACCCCTGTGGAGCGGGTGATTCGCATCCGCACTGGCGAGGAGGGGCCCGAGGCGGTTTGAGGAGGGCTAGCCCCCGGCGTCTCCCAGCGGCCCCGACCCGCCGCCGGAGGGCGGCTCCTCGTAGCGTACCATCTCCTCCAGGCGCCGCCGGGGGGTGGGCGCTGGCAGCTCGGCCGGATAGCCCACGCTGAGCAGGGCCACCGGCACCAAGTGGGCGGGCAGGCCTAGGATGCGGCGCACGGCGGTCTCGTCGAAGGCCCCTACCCAGGTGGAGCCCATCCCCGCGGCCACCACGGCCAGCTGGGCGTAGGCGGCGGCGATGGTAGCGTCCTGCAAGGCGTAGAGCCGCCGGCCCCGCTCGCCATAGTGGGCGGCGGAGCGCTCCGGGTCGGCGCTGAAGACCAGCAGCACCGGGGCCTCGGCCACGAAGGCCTGCCCGTGGGCGGCCCGGGCCAGGGCCTCGCGGGTGGCCCGCCGGGTGGCCACGGTGATGTGGTAGGCCTGCAGGTCCCCGGCCGAGGGGGCGGCGCAGGCCATCTCCAGGACGGCGTGGAGCTTCTCCGGCTCCACGGGCATGTCACGCTGGTAGTGGCGCACCGAGTGGCGGTGGCGCACCGTCTCGAAGAAGCTCCACACGGCCGGATCCTCCTGCTGCCTCAGCCCGCCCCGCCGCTCTCCCAGCGGGGCCGGTTGTGCTCCCGCACCCGCCGCACCGCCTCGGCCAGGTCCTCCAAGCCCAGGCGCCGGTAGGCCTCCTCCAGCACCGCCAGGGCCTCGGGGACGCTGGGGGTGCGGTCGAAGCGCCGCAGCAGCCCCGCGGCCCGGTTGGCCGCCGCCACGTAGGCCCGCCGCCGCAGATAGAGCCGGGCCACGTGCAGCTCGTGCCGGGCCAGGGCGTTGCGCAGCCGGACCATGCGCCGCAGGGCGTCGGGAGCGTAGCGGCTGCGGGGGAAGCGCCGCAGCAGCTCGGCGTAGTGTCGGAAGGCCTCCCGCGCGGCCTCGGCGTCCCGGTCCGCCGGGTCCAGCCCGAAGGCCCGCTCCAGGGCCCCGGCGTGCGGCTCCCGGGCCAGGCCCTTGAGATAGTAGGCATAGTCCACGTGCCGGTCCCGGGGGTAGAGCTTGATGTAGCGCTCCGCGGCGGCCACCGCCGACTCCGGTTCCCCTAGCCGGTAGTGCACGTAGGCGATCTCCAGGCGGGCATGGCGTGCGTAGGGGCCGAAGGGGTAGCGCGCGAGCAGCTCCTCGTAGAGCTCCAGGGCCCGGACGTAGTCCTGGCCACGACGGGCTTGGAGGGCCTCGCGATAGAGCTGCCTGGCCTCGGGCTCGCCCGGGGCGGGGGGCGTGGTGGTGGCGCAGCCGGCTAGCAGCAGGGCGGCCAGGAGGAAGAAGGCGATGGCGTGGGGCAGGGTGCGGGCCAAGGGGGCGTGTCCTGGTAGGCTCTCGGGGGATGGGCTCTCGGGAGTCGCTCCCGGGGATCGCTATCAGAGGGTGGGGCCCCATCAAGCGGGGCACTCCGGCAAGCGGATTATACTGGCCGCATCGCCTCGCTCCCAGCGCAAGGGTAAGGGTCCCCCGGCGTGAGCCCGGCAGCATCGTCTCCAGCGTCCCCCGCGGCCGATGAGCCGGCCAGGCGTCGGCATCGGTTGCGCATCCCGGCGGAGCTGGCCGGCCGGCGTCTGGATCAAGCCTTGGCCGCCCTTCTCCCGGCTTATTCGCGCACCCGTATCCAACAGTGGATCCGGGAGGGACGGGTGCGCCTGGAGGGGGCTGGGGCCTGTCCCCGGGCCCGGGATCCGGTGGCCGAGGGGCAGGCGGTGGAGCTGGAAGCGGTGCTGGAGGCCGAAGTGCCCTGGCGGGGCGAGGCCCTGGCCCTGGACCTGGCCTACGAGGACGCCGACCTGCTGGTGGTGCGCAAGCCCGCCGGCCTGGTGGTCCATCCCGCCCCCGGTCACTGGGGGGGCACCCTGGTCAACGCCCTCCTGCATCACGCTCCCGAGCTGGAGCGGCTGCCACGAGCCGGGGTGGTCCACCGCCTGGACAAGGACACCAGCGGCCTGCTGGTGGTGGCCCGCACCCCCCTGGCCCACCGTGCCCTGGTGGCGCAGCTCCAGCGTCGGGAGATGGAGCGCCGCTATGAGGCCCTGGCCTCGGGGGTGGTGGTGGCGGGAGGCACGGTCTCGGCGCCCATCGGCCGCCATCCGGTGCGGCGCCAGCGCATGGCCGTGATCCCTGGTGGGCGGGAGGCGGTCACCCATTATCGGGTGCTGGAGCGCTACCGCGCTCACACCCGGCTGGAGCTGCGCCTGGAGACCGGTCGCACCCATCAGATCCGGGTGCACCTGGCCCACTTGGGCCACCCCCTGGTGGGCGAC
Source organism: Gammaproteobacteria bacterium (assembly GCA_015490395.1). Lineage (GTDB taxonomy): Bacteria > Pseudomonadota > Gammaproteobacteria > DRLM01 > DRLM01 > S141-70. Next base: position 5,303 of record WFXX01000303.1, read on the forward strand.
CCCGTCTACGGGGGCCGCCCCCGCCCCCCTCGCGGAGCTGGGGAGGCCCTGCTGGAAGCCCTCCGGGGTTTCCGGCGCCAGGCCCTGCATGCCCGGCTGCTGGGCCTGCGCCATCCCCGCACCGGTCAGCGGCTGCGCTGGGAGTGGGAGCCGCCGGAGGACTTCCAGGCTCTGGTGGAGGCCCTGCGCCGGGACCTCCGGGAAGCGGGGGGTGATGGCCCCTGAAGGCGTGGCCGGTGCGGAGAAGGAACCGGGCCCTTGGCTGTGGGCCGATTGGCCGGCGCCGCCCCGGGTGCGCGCCCTGTGCACCACTCGCGGCCTGGCCGAGGGCTGGGGGGCGAGCGGGGGTCCCTATGCCCGCTTCAACCTGGGCGCGGCGGTAAGCGACCGACCCGAGGCGGTGGCCGCCAACCGGGCCCTCCTGCGCCGGGCCCTGGGGCTCGCCCTGGAGCCGGCCTGGCTGCACCAGGTGCACGGGGCTCAGGTGGTGCCTGCTCGGCCCGGCGGCGGTGAGAAGGCCGACGGCGCCTGGACCGATCGTCCTGGCCTGGCCTGCGCGGTGCTGGTGGCCGACTGCCTGCCCGTGCTTCTCTGCGACCGGGCTGGCACCCGGGTGGCGGCGGTGCATGCCGGCTGGAGGGGTCTGGCGGCGGGGGTGCTGGAGGCTGCCGTGACCGCCCTCGGGCTGCCCGGCCGGGAGCTGCTGGTCTGGTTGGGGCCGGCCATCGGCCCTGGAGCCTTCGAGGTGGGGCCGGAGGTGCGCGCCGCCCTCCTGGCCAGAGACCCGGGCGCCGGGGCCTGCTTCCGGCCCCGCCACCGTGGTGACCGGAGCGAGCGGTGGCTGGCAGACCTGCCCGGCTTGGTCCGGCGTCGCCTGGAGGCCCTGGGGGTGCGTGAGGTCCACGGGGGGCGCTGGTGTACCTGGTCGGAGCCGGCCCGTTTCTACTCCCACCGCCGCGCCGGCGGGCGCACGGGCCGACAGGCGGCTCTGGTCTGGCTGGAGCCGTTGCCCCTGGTCCCCGCCGGCGGCTCCCGCTAAACTGGCGCGCTCGCGGCCTCCCCGGCCGAGGGTCCCCCCGGCGAGGAGCCCTGCTGCCCCTACCCGGAGCCTCCCTTGAGCGACACCTCTCAGCCCGGCCTGTGGATCGCCGCCGCCGCCCTGCTCGCCGGGCCTGGGCCGGTGCTCCTCGCCGGCCCCTTCCTCCTGCTCCCCGAGCCGCGCCGACGGAGGCTGCTGCCCGCCCTGGTGAGCTTCGCCGTGGGCGTCCTCCTGGGCGCGGCCTTCCTGGCCCTCCTGCCCCGCGCCCTGGAGCGGGGGGACCTGCACGCCGTCCCCGCGGCCATGCTGGCCGGGCTGGTGGCCTTCTTCCTGCTGGAGCGGCTGCTCCTCTGGCACCACTGCCACCACGAGACTTGCGCCCTGCGGGGGGGGGAGGCCGTGCCCGCCCGGGC
>WFXX01000304.1 GCA_015490395.1 Gammaproteobacteria bacterium
CCGCAGGTACCCCATCCCCGACCACGTGGCCGGGTCCGTCAAGCGACCCGTGAGGGCCGCGGCCAGCCGGATCCCACCGCCCAGCACGGCGGGCAGCCTGCCCTCCCCCGCCACCTGCAGCCGCCCCTCTTCCCGGGCCAGGGCCAGGCGGTGCAGCCGCAGCTCCAGCTCCTCCCTCCCCTCCCGCCAGAGGATCCGGGCCCGGCGTAGCTCCAGGCGGCGCAGCCCCAGCAGCCAGGCCTCCAGACCGCCTCCCGCCCCAGGGGCCCCCACATAGAGCCGGCCCGAGCCGTCCCGGGCCAGGCGCAGGGTCAGCCCCTCCAGCACCACCGTCCCGGGCAGCGGCCGTAGGGCCCGCAGGCTGGCCCAGAGGTCCAGCTCCACGTGGGCCTCCTCCATCCTTAGCCAGGGCTCGCCGCCGGGCCCCTCCAGCACCGTCACCTCCTCCATGCGCAGGGTAGGGGTCAGGCCGTGGAGGGCGGCGTGCAGCCGGCCCACGGCCACCGGCCGCCCCAGGGCCTGGGCGGCCCAGGCCGTCAGGGGCTCCTGCAGGCGATGGAGCTGGGGCAGGGCCAGCCGGGCCACCCCCACCAGGAGGGCCACCCCGAGGAGCAGGAGGGCTCCCACCCACCAACACTGGCCCAGGAAGCGTCGGCAGCGGGACGCCCAGCCTCCCGGCCCGGCCGGGGCCGGCGGGGGAGAGGCCTCGAGGGCAGGCTCCACGGCAGCGGCCTCAGAGCAGCACCACGTCGTACTGCTCGGGGGCGTAGAGGGCCTCGGCTTGGAGCCGGATGGGCTTGCCGATGAAGGCCTCCAGCTCCGCCACGGAGGTGGACTCCTCGTCCAGCATCAGGTCCACCACCTCCTGGGAGGCCAGCACCAGCAACCCTTGGACGTCGAATTGTCGGGCCTCGCGCAGCACCTCCCGGAAGATCTCGTAGCAGACCGTCTCGGGGGTCTTCACCGTGCCCCGGCCCCCGCAGGCCGGGCAGGGCTGGCAGAGGACATGCTCCAGGCTCTCCCGGGTGCGCTTGCGGGTCATCTCCACCAGCCCCAGGGGCGAGACCTGACAGATGTGGCTGCGGGCCCGATCCTTGGCCAGCCCCTTCTCCAGGGCCCGGAGCACCTGGCGGCGGTGCTCCTCCTCCTGCATGTCGATGAAGTCGATGATGATGATCCCGCCCAGGTTGCGCAGGCGGAGCTGGCGGGCGATGGCCTGGGCCGCCTCCAGGTTAGTCTTGAAGATGGTCTCCTCCAGGTTTCGGTGACCCACGTAGCCGCCGGTGTTGACGTCGATGGTGGTCATGGCCTCGGTCTGGTCGATGATGAGGTAGCCGCCAGACTTGAGGAGCACCTTGCGCTCGAGGGCCTTCTGCAGCTCGTCCTCCACGCTGTAGAGATCGAAGATGGGGCGCTCGCCCGGGTAGTACTCCAGGCGCGGCACCACCTCGGGGATGAAGCGTTGGGCGAACTCCACGGCGCGCCGGAAGGTCTCCCGGGAGTCGATGCGCACCTTCTCCACCCGCGCGTCCACCAGGTCCCGGAGGGTGCGCAGGGCCAGGGGCGGCTCCTCGTAGACCGCCTGCCCGGGCTCGGCCTCGGCCATGCGCTCGCGAATGGAGGCCCACAGGCGGCGCAGGTAGGCCATGTCGGCCCGCAGGGCCTCCTCCTCGGCCCCCTCGGCGGCGGTGCGCACGATGTAGCCACCTTCCTCCAGCCCCCCGGCGAGCTGCAGGACCGCCTCGCGCAGGCGCCGCCGCTCGGCCTCGTCCTCGATCTTCTGGGACACGCCCAGGTTGCGGGCGTAGGGCATGAACACCAGGTAGCGGGAGGGGATGGTGAGGTGGGTGGTCAGGCGCGCGCCCTTGCTGCCCAGGGGGTCCTTGGCCACCTGCACCACCACCTCGTCGCCCTCGCGCAGCAGGCCGGTGATGGGCTCGGCGGTGCTGCGCCCGCCGGGCTCCTCCCGGCTACGGGGCAGGGAGCCCGGGGCGATGTCCGATACGTGCAGGAAGGCGGTGCGCTCCAAGCCGATGTCCACGAAGGCCGCCTGCATGCCGGGCAGCACCCGGCTCACCCGCCCCTTGTAGATGTTGCCCACTAGGCCCCGGCGCCGGGTGCGCTCCACCAGGACCTCCTGGAGGACCCCGTTCTCCACCACGGCGATCCGGGTCTCCTGGGGGGTGACGTTCATGAGGATCTCCTCGCTCACGACCGGCCTCCGTCCTCGGGGGCGTCCGCCTTGCCGCTTGGGCCCGATCCTGCCCGCCGGGCCGCCGGGCCCAGCGGATCCAGCCCGTGGGCCGCCAGCAGGGCGGCCGTCTCGTGCAGGGGCAGGCCCATGACCCCACTGGGGCTACCCTCCAGGCGGCGGATGAACACCGCCCCCAGGCCTTGGACCGCGTAGGCCCCGGCCTTGTCCGCCGGCTCGCCGGTGGCCCAGTAGCGGGCCGCCTCCCCCGGGCGCAGGGCCCGGAAGCTGACCCGGCTGCGCTGGACCAGGGCCTCCTCGCCCCGGGGGCCGACCACGGCCACCCCGGTAAGCACCTCGTGGGTGCGCCCCGAGAGCCGCCCCAGCATGGCTAGGGCCTCCTCGCGGCCAGCGGGCTTGCCGAAGACCTCCCCCTCCAGCACCACCACGGTGTCGGCCCCCAGGACCAGGGCGCCGGGCTCCCCGGCCGCCACCGCCCGGGCCTTGGCCAGGGCCAGGCGGCGCGCCAGTGCCTCGGGGGTCTCGCCAGGCAGGGAGCGCTCGTCCACCGCCGGCTCCCGCACGGTGAAGGGCAGGCCCAGGCGGGCCAGGAGCTCCCGGCGGCGGGGGGAGGCAGAGGCCAGGATCAGGCGGGGGCGCATCTCATTCCCGGCATCTCATCCCCGATGGTAGGGATGGCCCGTCAGCAGGCTCCAGGCCCGGTAGAGCTGCTCGGCCACCACCACGCGCACCAGCATGTGGGGCAAGGTCAGGCGGGAGAGGGACCAGCAGGCCTCAGCCTGCGCCAGGGGCTCGGGGCCCAGGCCCTCGGGGCCGCCCACGAGGAAGGCCACGTCCCGCCCGCCGGCCAGCCAGGCCTGCAGACGGGCAGCCAGCTCCTCGGTGGACCAGGGCTCGCCTCCCGGATCCACGGCCACCAGCCGCGCCCGGTGGGGGACGGCGGCCAGGAGCCGGCGCCGGTCCTCGGAGATCCGGCCCTGCAGCGGGACCTCCACCAGCTCCAGGGGCAGGTGGCGGGGCAGGCGCCGGGCGTAGTCCTGGAAGCCCGCGGCCACCCAGCCCGGAGGACGGCGCCCACCGGCTACCAGCACCAGGCGCACCGCCCCGCCGTCAGGCCCCTGCCCTGCGGGGCGGGGCCTCCTCGGCCAGCCCCCAGAGCTTCTCCAGCTCGTAGAAGGCCCGGGTCTCGGGGAGCATCACGTGCAGCACCAGCTCTCCCAGGTCCACCAGGATCCACTCCGCCTCCCGCTCGCCCTCCACGCCCACGGGCCGAAAGCCGGCCTCCCGGGCCCGCTCCACGGCCCGCCGGGCCAAGGCCTGGACGTGGCGGGTGGAGGTGCCGCTGACCACCACCATCAGGTCAGTGATGGTGGTCAAGGGCCGCACGTCCAGCACCACCGGCTCCCGGCCCTTGAGCTCCTCCAGGGCCCCCAGCACCGCCTCACGCAGCCGGGCCGAGGCCTCCGGGAGGGGCGGCAAGGCGCGCCGGCCCGTGCCACCGCTCACGCTCCCCCCGCTCACGCCTCAGCCCTCCGCAGGGACCCACCCTCCTGGGGCCCGGCCTCCTCCGTCCGGGAGGCCGGCGCCGCCCGGTAGAGGCCGTGGCGGTGGATGTAGTCCAGCACCACATCCGGCAGCAGGTAGCGGGGGCTGTGGCCGCCGGCCAGCAGGGAGCGAATGCGCGAGGCGGAAATATCCAGCCGGGTCACCCCCTGGAAGAGGATGCAGCCAGCGGGGCGCCGGCGCAGTCGCGTCGGGTCCTCCACCCCTCGGCGGGCGGCCAGGCGCGCCACCTCCCCCTCCAGGGGGCCCTCCCAGCCCGGCCGCCGGGTGACCACCAGATGGCACAGGGAGAGGATCTCCTGCCATCGGTGCCAGGAAGACAGGCCCCGAAAGGCGTCCATGCCCAGGATCAGGGCCAGGGGCTGGACCTCCCCTAGCTCCCGGCGCAGGTCCAGGAGGGTGTCCACCATGTAGGAGGGCCCCTCCCGCTCCAGCTCCCGGGCATCCACCCGCAGGCCCGGCTCCCCGGCGAGGGCCAGCTCCAGCATGGCCAGCCGGTCCCTCGCCGAGGCCTGGGGCGGGCGGCGGTGGGGCGGCAGCCGGCAGGGGATGAAGCGCACCTCCTGCAGCCCCAGGCGCTGCAGCAGATCCAGGGCCGGCCGGAGATGGCCGAAATGGATGGGATCGAAGGTGCCCCCCAGGAGGCCGATGAGCGGCGCGCCCCGCCTCATCCCCCCGCCTCTGGCCCCTTCGCGCTCGCCTCGCCCACCTCGCCGGCACCCATGCTCACTGGCGCACGTGGCCGTCGCCCAGGACGATCCACTTCTGGGTGGTCAGGCCCTCCAAGCCCACCGGCCCGCGGGCGTGCAACCGGTCGGTGGAGATGCCGATCTCGGCGCCCAGCCCGTACTCGAAGCCGTCGGCGAAGCGGGTGGAGGCGTTGACCATCACCGAGCTCGAGTCCACCTCGCGCAGGAAGCGCCGCGCCCGCCCGTAGTCCTCGGTGACGATGGCGTCGGTGTGCCCCGACCCATAGCGGGCGATGTGGTCCATGGCCTCCTCCAGGCCGGCCACCACCCGGACGGCGAGGATGGGCGCCAGGTACTCGGTCTCCCAGTCCTCCTCGGTGGCCTCGCGCACCCCGGCCACCAGCTCCCGGGTGCGGGGGCAGCCGCGCAGCTCCACCCCGGCGTCCTGGTACATGGCCCCCAGCCGGGGCAGCACCCGGGGCGCGATGCCCTCGGCCACCAGCAGGGTCTCCATGGTGTTGCAGGTGCCGTAGCGCTGGGTCTTGGCGTTGAAGGCCACGGCCACGGCCTTCTCCACGTCGGCCCGGTCGTCGATGTAGACGTGGCAGACGCCGTGCAGGTGCTTGATGACCGGCACCCGGGCCTCCGCCATGATGCGCTGGATGAGGCCCTTGCCGCCCCGGGGCACGATGACGTCCACCAGCCCCTCCAGGCGCACCAGCTCGCCCACGGCGGCCCGGTCGGTGGTGGCCACCACCTGGGCCGCCTCCAGGGGCAGGCCGGCGGCCTCCAGCCCCCGGTGCACGCAGGCGGCCACCGCCTGGTTGGAGCGCAGGGCCTCGGAGCCGCCCCGCAGGATCACCGCGTTGCCGGCCTTGAGGCACAGCCCGGCGGCATCGGCGGTGACGTTGGGCCGGGCCTCGTAGATGATCCCGATCACCCCCAGGGGCACCCGCATGCGGCCCACCTGGATGCCGGAGGGGCGGAAGCGCAGCCCCTCCACCGCCCCCACCGGGTCGGGCAAGGCGGCGATCTGGCGCAGCCCCTCGGCCATGGCCGCCACCCGCTGGGGGTTGAGCTCCAGGCGGTCCAGGAGGGCCTCCCCCAGGCCCCGGGCCCGGGCCGCCTCCAGGTCCTGGCGGTTGGCCTCCAGGATGGCCTCGGCCCGCTCCTCGATGGCCCGGGCCGCCTCCAGGAGGGCGGCGTCCTTGGCACGGGTCTCCGCCCGGGCCAGGGCCCGGGCCGCCTCCCGGGCGCGCCGGCCCACCTCCCGCATGTAGGCCCCGACGTCCTGCACCGCTTCGGCAGTCTGGCTCATGGCTGGGCTCCCGGCCTCCTTCCCCCGCCCCCGGCGATGGTGAGCGTCCATTGTAGCAACTCCTCCCAGACCCCCGCGGGGGGCTCCCCCGGGGCCAGGGCCGCACCCGGCTCGGGCTCCAGGCCCTTGATCAGGCGGTCGATGCGCCCCCCCCGCCGCAGCAGCGCCTCCCAGCCC
>WFXX01000305.1 GCA_015490395.1 Gammaproteobacteria bacterium
GTGCCGGGGATGGCGGCCAGCGGCGCTCCCCGCCGAGAGCGCTCGGGTAGTGCGGCCAGGAGCTGGCGGGCGTAGGGATGGGCGGGGGCGGCGAAGAAGTCGGTGCAGGGGGCCTCCTCCACCACCTGGCCGGCGTACATCACGGCCACCCGCTGGGCGTGGCCGGCCACCACCCCTAGGTCGTGGGTGATGAGCAGCAGGGCCATCTGCCGCTCCCGGCGCAGCCGCCCCAGCAGCTCCAGGATCTGGGCCTGTACGGTGACATCCAGCGCGGTGGTGGGCTCATCGGCGATGAGCAGCTCCGGCTCCCCGGCCAGGGCCATGGCGATCATCACCCGCTGCTTCATCCCCCCCGAGAGCTGGTGCGGGAAGGCCCGCAGACGTCGCGGGGCGTCGGGGATGCCCACCGCCTCCAGCAGCTCCAGGCAACGCCTGCGGCGGGCCGCCCCGCGCAACCCAAAGTGGTGGCGCAGCACCTCCCCCACCTGCTGCTCCACCGACAGCACTGGGTTCAAGGCGCTCATCGGCTCCTGGAAGATCATGCCGATGCGTCGCCCCCGGACGCGGCGCATGGCCAGCTCGGGCAGAGCCAGCAGGTCCTGACCGTCCAGGCGCACCGCTCCTTGGATATGGCCCGCCGCCTGGGGTGGCAGGAGCTGCATGATGGCCAGGGCCGTCATGGACTTCCCGCAACCCGACTCCCCCAGCAGGGCGAAGGCCTCGCCCCGTTCCACGGTGAAGCTGGCCCCGTCCACCGCCCGCACCAGCCCCTGCGGCGTGGCGATCCCCACCCGTAGCCGGTCCACCTCCAGAAGCGGCACGCCCATCGCTTCCCCCTCAGGCCCCGCGCAGGCGCGGGTCGAAGGCATCCCGCACCGCGTCCGCGAACAGGTTGGCAGCCAGCACCAAGGCGAACATGAACAGAAAGGCGGCGGCCAGGGTCCACCACACCACCGGCTCGCGGGCCATCTCCAGGCGGGCGGCGTTGATCATGTTTCCCCAGCTGTGCATGCTGGGATCCACCCCAACGCCCACGTAGGAGAGCACCGCCTCGGCCAGCACCAGGGCGCTGAAGTCCAGCACCACGCTGATGAGCACGATGTGCATCAGGTTGGGCAGCAGGTGGCGCAGCAGGATGCGGCCGTGGCCCACCCCAAAGGCCTGGGCTGCCTGCACGTAGTCCAGCTCCCGCAGCTTGAGGGTCTCGCCCCGCAGCATGCGGCACAGCCCGGTCCAGCTGGTGATGCCCAGGATCAGACACAGGAACAGCAACCGCATGTCCGCCCGCTCGGTGGCGGTGGGGAAGGCCTCCGGGTGGTTGGCCATGTAGACCTGAAGCATGAGCACGGCGGCGGCGATGAGCAGCACGCCGGGGATGGCGTTGAGGGTGGTGTAGAGATACTGGACCACATCGTCCACCCAGCCGCGAAAATAGCCAGCTGCCAGCCCCAGCAGCACCGCAAAGGGGAGCATCACCAAGGTGGTGAGGGTGCCGATGACCAGGCCGGTGCGCACGCTCTTGAGGCTCTGGTAGAGCACGTCCTGGCCCACCTTGTCGGTGCCGAGGACGTGGTAGTAAGGGGCTAGCGCCGCCACGGCCCCGGCCAGCAGGAGCAGGACGGCCCCCGTCAGCCACATCGCCCGCCAGGGCAGCTCGGTGCGCCCGGCCGCCACCCGGACCAGGGCCTCCCGCCACCGGCATCCCCAGCGCCGGGCTCGCCAGGCCAGCCAGACCATCCCGGCCGCCGCCCAGAGGGCCAGGCCCCAGAGGGCGCCGCGCCCGCCCCGGGCGGCCACGTCCGCCCAGCGCCGCGCCGGGTCCTCCAGATGGGCCCCGCCCCAGCGCAGGCGCGGGCGGATCCGCTGCACGGTGCCGTCGGGCAAGTGCACCGTCTCCTTGACGTAAAGCCGCACGGCGAAGGGGGCCGAGTAGGTCTTCTCGCTCTGGCGGCGCAGGGGCGCCAGGGCCAGGTCCAGGAGGCTCAGGACCTCGGGCGCGTAGCGTCGCTCCCCCTGCGGTCCGGGCTGGTCCAGGGCGGGGCGGAAGTGCACCGAGTCGGCCAGCCCGATGAGGGCGTAGGCTCCCAGCACCACCGCGCAGGCCATGGCCAGGGGACGCCGGGCCACCTCCCGCCAGGGGGCACGCAGGTGCTCATGGCGGCGGGCCTGCCAGGCGAAGAGCACCACCAGCCCCACCAGCAGGAACAGCAGGGCATCGGTCCAGAGCAGCACCGGCTGGAAGGGCACGGCCTCAGCTCAACCTCACACGAGGATCCACCAGGGTGTAGGACAAGTCCGTCAGGAGCAGGCCCACCAGATAGAGCACCGAGCCCAGGAAGACCATGGCCCGCACGATGGCGAAGTCCTGGGCATTGATAGCGTCGATGGTATAGCTGCCCAGGCCCGGGATGCCGAAGAAGGACTCCAGGATCAGGCTCCCCATGAACAGCAGGGGCAGCAACACCACCGAACCGGTGAGGATGGGGATGAGGGCATTGCGCAGCACGTGCCGCGCCAGCACTGCCCCCTCCCCCAGGCCCTTGGCCCGGGCGGTGCGCACGTAGTCCTTGCCCAGCTCCTCCAGGAACAGGGTGCGGTACCAGCGAACCCCGCTGCCGATGCCGCTCACCACCCCCACGGCCACCGGCAGGACCACGAACTTCCAAGCCGCCAGGCCCTCGCCGAAGCCGGAGATGGGAACCAAGCGCATCACCTTGCCCACCAGGTACTGCCCGGCGATGATGTAGAACAGGGCCGAGATGGACATCAAGGCCACGCACAGCACCATCCCCCACAGCTCCACGTAGGTGGCCCGGAAGAAGACCACCAGCAGGGCAAAGGTGATGTTCACCGCCAGGCCGATGACGAAGACGGGCACCGCCACCGCGAGGCTCGGCCCCATGCGCTGGCGGATGTCGTAGCCGATGTCCGAGCCGGCGTCCGAGCGGCCGAACTCGAAGGCGAAGAGGCTCACCGACTTCTGGAAGAAGATGGTCTCGGTGAGCCGGTCCAGCCCTTCGGCCTCGGCGTTGTAGAGCAGGGGCAGGTGATAGCCCCGCTCCCGCTTCCAGGCCTCGACGGCCTCGGGGGTGACCCGCTTGACCCCCAGCTGCATGCGGGCCATGTCGTCCGGGCTGTTGACCACGAAGAAGAGGACGAAGGTCAGCAGGTTCACCCCGACGAGGATGGGCAGGGCATAGAGCAGGCGGCGGAGGATATAGGCCAGCATCGCGCGCCTCCCTCAGGCGGCGTCCCGGAAAGGGGTGCGCAGGCGGCGTCGGTACACCCGCCAGGCTGGGAACAGGACCACCAGGAGCAGGGCCGCTCCGGCCCCGAGGGGCCAAAGCACAGGGCGATTCCAGGCCCGCTGAGCCGCCAGCCGCTGCTCGGGCTCCACCCGGATGTACTTGAGGGTGTTGTTGGCCATCAGGTGCGGCCGGGCGTTACGGTACCAGGCATGGTACAAGGTGAAGGCCTTGGGGTGGAAACCCCACACCCAGGGGGCATCCCGGCGGGCGATGGCCAGCATTCGGTCGATGAGGGCCAGCCGCTCGGGGCCGTCCTCCATGGCCTTCATGCGCTCGAAGAGGCGGTCGAACTCGGGATTGGCGTAGTTGGCGGCGTTCTCGCCCCCGTGGCGCACCTTCCCATTGGGCCCGTAGAGCAGGAACAGGAAGTTCTCCGGGTCCGGGTAGTCGGCGTTCCAGCCCCAGAGGAAGATCTGGGCGGCGCCGGTGCGCATCTTGTCCTGGAAGCGGTTGTAGTCGGTGTTGCGCACCACGAGCTCGATCCCCAGCTTGCGGAACTGCTTGCGGTACCAGTCCAGGCGGGCCTTGTCGTCGGGCCCGGTGGCGGTGACGTCGAGGTGCAGGGTGAGCGGCTCGCCCGTGGTCCGGTCCACCCCCCCCGGATAGCCGGCCTCGGCCAGCAGCCGCCGGGCCTCTTCTATGGGCTTGCGTCTGGGGCGGCCCTCTACCCAGTCGTAGACGTAGGGGTTCATTCCCGACCGCCCCTCGCGATGGCCGAAGATGCCGGGCGGGATGGGCCCCTGGGCGGCGATGCCCCGACCGTTGGCGAAGATGGCGATGTACTCCTCATAGTCCACGGCGATGGAGATGGCTTGGCGCAGCTTGCGGGCCCGCTCCGACAGCCCCCCCACCACGGGATCGAGCATGTTGAAGCCCATGTAGTAGGTGGAGGGCGCCACCGCCGTGGCGAGCCGCACCCCCTTGGCCCGGAGCTCCTCCGTGAGGCTGACCTCGCCCCCGGGCCCCACCCGCACCGCCTGGTCGAAGGCATCGGAGCTGATCCCAGAGGCGTCGTAGTAGCCCTGGAGGAACTTGTTCCAGTAGGGAATGGACTCCTTCTCCAGGCTGAAGATCACCCGATCCACCAGAGGCAGGCGCCGGCCGGCATCGGCCAGCAGACCCGCCTCCCGGTCCCCCGGCATGCCCTCGGCGGGATAGCGCTCCTCGTGGAAGTGGGGGTTGCGCTCGAGCACCATGCGCCGGTTGGGGTTGTTCTCCACCAGCATGAAGGGCCCGGTCCCCACGGGATACCAATCCAAGGTCAGGTTACGCTCGGCCATCCCCGGCTGGCCGTAGAAGGCCACCGCCTCGGGGGGCATGGGGGCGAAGAAGGGCATGGCCAGCCAGTAGCGAAACTGGGGGTACTTGCCGCGGATACGGATGCGGTAGCTGTAGCGCCCGGTGACCTCCACCCCTTCCAAGGGCAGCGCCTGCAGGTCCGGCTCCTGCCCCTCCCGGCGCAGGGTCTCCAGGCGGCGCCCGAAGGCGGCGAAGCCCACGATGTGCTCGCTCATCAGGCCGCGGATGGGGCTGTGGAGGCGGGGATCGGCCAGGCGCTTGATCTGATGGACGTAGTCGGCCGCCACCAGCTCGCGGGTGCCGCGCTCGGGGAAGTCGGCCAGGGTGTGCACCCCCTCCAGGTCCCGCTCGGACAGGCCCCGGTAGAGGTACCGCCCGTCCGGGCCCCTGGCGAAGGCGGGATGCGGGGCGTAGCGGATTCCCGGCCGGATGCGGATCTCGTAGACGCTCCAGGCCACCGCTTCCGCTGGGGCCCCGGGCGGCAGCTCCCGCCCCCGGGCGTCCAGGAGCCTGGGCTCAGGGAGGGCCTCGGCGGTCAGCGGCACCAGCCGGTAGGGCCGCAGGAGATAGTGGTACTGCAGGGGCGGCTCGTAGATCTGGGCGATGAAGGTGTACTCGTTGGAGCTGTAGGAGCGCACCGGGTCCAGGTGCTTGGGCCGCTGGGCGAAGGCCGAGAAGATCACCTTTTCTGCCGCCAGCCCAGGCGGGTAGGGGCTGTTCCAGGGCTCGCCCGAGGTCCCGCAGCCGGCCAGGGCACCGGCCAGGAGCAGGGCCGCGAGGACAGGGAGCGGGTGGGGACGCACGGTCGCGGGCCGGGATGCCGTATCCGGTGATGGGAAGGCCAGTATAATCCAAGCCGGGCCGCGCCCGTGGCCCCTTCCGCTGGCAGGCAAGGAGAGAACGGCATGAGCTCAGAGCTGGGAGGCTTCCTGCGGGGCCGGCGGGCCCTGGTCACCGGCGTGGCCAGCCCGCGCTCCATCGCCTGGGGCATCGCCCAGGCCCTGCACGCGGCGGGCGCCGAGCTCGCCTTCACCTACCAGAACGAGAAGCTCCGCACCCGGGTGGAGCAGCTCGCCGCGGGCACCGGCTCGGAGCTGGTCCTGCCCCTGGACGTGACCGAGGAGGGGCAGATCGAGGCCCTCTTCGAGCGCCTCGCCGGCGCCTGGGACCACTTGGACATCCTGGTCCACTCCATGGCCTTCGCCCCGCGGGAGGCCCTGGAGGGCTCCTTCACCGCCGGCTGCACCCGGCAGGCCTGGCATACCGCCCAGGAGGTCAGCGCCTACAGCTTGGTCGCCTTGGCGCGGGCAGCCTTGCCCCTGATGGGGGAGGGCCCGGAGGCCGGGGACCGGGCCCTGCTCACCCTGAGCTATCTGGGCGCCGAGCGGGTGGTGCCCAACTACAACGTGATGGGCCCAGCCAAGGCAGCCCTGGAATCGGCGGTCCGCTACCTGGCCGCGGACCTGGGCCCCCGGGGAATCCGGGTCAACGCCATCTCCGCCGGGCCCATCCGCACCCTGGCCGCCTCGGGCATCGGCGGCTTCCGGCAGATGCTGGAGCACGTGGCCGCCCACGCCCCCCTGCGGCGCAACGTCACCATCGAGGAGGTGGGCCGGGCGGCGGCCTTCCTCTGCTCCGGCCTGGCCTCGGGGATCACCGGTGAGATCCTCTATGTGGACGCCGGCTATCACGTCATGGGCGTGACGGCGCCCGCGGCGGGCTGAGCACGGGCTGAGACGGGGCGTCCCACGGTGAGCCCACGCCGCGCCCGTCTGCTGCTGGCGCTCATCGCCCTGGGCGTGGTGGCTGGGGCGGTGTGCGGCTGGGCCTTCGGGCCGGCCATGGCCTCCGTGGCCTGGTTGGGCGAGCTGTTCCTCGACGCCCTGAAGATGCTCATCGTGCCGCTTATCGTGGCGGCGGTGGTGAGCGGGGTGGGCTCCTTGGGGGACGTGCGGCGCCTGGGGCGCCTGGGGGCGGTGACCATCGGCTACTACGCGGCCACCACCGCCTTGGCGGTGCTCACCGGGCTCGTGATGGTCAACCTGATCCGTCCGGGCGAGGGGGTGAGCCTGGAGGCGGCAGCTCCCGTGGCGGGCCTGGCCGAGAAGGCCGAGATCGGGGCCGCCGACATCCTGCTATCCCTGGTCAGCCCCAACCTGGTCCAGGCAGCGGCCGAGACCCAGCTCCTGCCCCTGATTCTCTTCGCCATCCTGCTCTCGGCCGCCCTCACCACCCTGGGCCCCAAGGGCGAGCACGTGCTGGCCTTCTTCGACGGGCTCAACGAGGCCCTGATGCGGGTGGTGGAATGGATCATGTACCTGGCCCCTGCGGGCATCTTCGCCCTAGTGGCCCACCGGCTGGGCCAGGCGGGGGGCGGAGAGGCCTTCTGGGGCCAGCTCCAGGCGGTGGGGCTGCACGTGGTCACGGTGCTCGCGGGCCTGGCCGTGCACTTCCTGGTGCTCCTGGCCCTCCTGGCCTTCCTGGCCCGCCGCGGCCTGGGCTACCTGGCCACCCTGGGGCGGGCCCTGCTCACCGCCCTGGGCACGGCCAGCTCCTCGGCCACCCTGCCCCTGACCATGGAGTGCGCCCGGGAGGCGGGGGTGCGAGAGCGGCCGGTGCGCTTCGTCCTGCCCCTGGGCAGCACGGTGAACATGGACGGCACCGCCCTGTACGAGGCCTGCGCCGCCCTGTTCATCGCCCAGGCCTACGGCATCGAGCTGGGTCTGGGGCAGCAGGCGCTGGTCTTCCTCACCGCCACCCTGGCGGCCATTGGAGCGGCCGGTATCCCCGAGGCCGGGCTGGTGACCCTGGTCATCGTGCTCCAGGCGGTGGGGCTACCCCTGGAGGGCATCGGCCTGCTTCTGGCTGTGGACTGGTTCCTGGACCGCTTCCGCACCACGGTGAACGTGTGGGGCGATGCGGTGGGGGCAGCGGTGGTGGACCGCCTGCTAGGCGGCCAGACGGCCTGGCCTCCCGCAAGGGGCACGGGGAGCTAAATCCGCTCGGGGTGCCGCTCCACCCCCAGGACCTCCTCCAGGGCCCTCAGGAAGGCCTCCAGCTCGGCCTCCTGGCGCTGGCCCTCGAAGGCCCGGAGCAGCCGTCGGCGCGTCTCCTCCTCCAGGGCGGCGGGATCGCCCGGCAGGACCCGGAAGACCGCCACCACGGCCTCGCCCTCACCGGGCACCGAGGCGGTGACGTACAGAGGCCCTTCCCCCTCCGGCAACCCTGCCTGGAAGGCGGCCTGGAGCACCGACCCCGGCACCGTCGCGGCGGCCCGCCCCATCGGCTCCGCCGGCCGCTCCCAGCGCCCGCCCAGCTCCTCGGCCACCTGCGCTGGGTCCTCCCCCTCCCGCAGCCGGCGCAGGGCCTCCTCCGCCGCCTCCCGGGCCGCCTCCCGGGCCCGCTCCTCGCGTACCCGCTCCATCACCTCCTGGCGCACCTCCTCCAGGGGCCGGGGGGCCGCCGGCCGATGCTCCTTGACCCGCAGCACCACCCAGTGGTCCGGGGCCAGCTCCACCGGATCGGAGTTGTTGCCCCCCTCCAGCACCTCCGGGTCGAAGGCGGCCCGGCGCACCTCCGGCCGGGCGGCGATGCCCTCGCCGGCCTCCCTGGTGAAGGGGCCAGCCTCGCGGATCTCCAGCCCCAGGGCCTCGGCCGCGGGCTCCAGGCTCCCCGGGTTCTCAAAGCTCAGGTTGGCCAGCTGCTCCGAGAGGTCGAAGAAGCGCCGCGCCGCCTTCTCCCGGCGTAGGCGCTGGGCGATCTCCTCGCGCACGGCCTCGAAGGGTCGGGTCTCGCCTGGGCGCACCTCCACCAGCTGCACCAAGTGGAAGCCGAAGGGGGTGCGCACCGGGCCGGCCACCTCGCCGGGCTCCTTCAGGGCAAAGACGGCCCGCTCGAAGGCCGGGTCCATAACACCCGGCCCGAAGAAGCCCAGGTCCCCGCCCTGGCGGGCCGATCCAGGATCCTGGGAGTGCCGACGGGCCAGCTCGGCGAAGTCGGCCCCGCCACGGATCTCCTCCAGCAGGGCCTCGGCCCTGGCCCGGGCCTCGGCCACCTCCTCCTCGGGAGCCTCCGGGGCCACCCGGATCAGGATGTGACGGGCCCGCCGCTGCTCGGGGGCTTGGTAGTCCGCCGCGTGCTCCTCGTAGTAGGTCCTCAGCTCCTCCTCGGTGACCTGCTCCTCCCGGGCCAGATCCTCCACCGAGAGCTCCACGTAGCGGATGCTCACCTGCTCCGGGCGGAGGAACTCGTCCCGGTGCGCCTCGTAATAGGCCCGCAGGGCCTCCTCGTCCGGCTCCCAGCCAGTGGTGAAGCGCTCCAGGGGCAGCAGGAGATAGCCCACCTCCCGGCGCTCGCCCTGGATGCGGATCCAGAGATCCAGCTCGGGTGCGGTCACGAAGGCCGTGCCCCCCACACCCCGCCGAATCTGGTCTACCAGCAGGTCCTCCCGCACCCCGGCCTCGAACTGGGACACGCTCAAGCCCTGGGCGGCCAGCAGGCGACGGTAGCGCTCCGGATCGAAGCGGCCTTCAGCATCCTGGAGGACGGGCAGCTGCCGGATGGCCAAGCCCACCCGCACCGGCTCCACCGACAGGCCCCAGCCGTAAGCGGCCTGTACCAGCAAGGCTCGGCGGATCAGGCCCTCCAACACCTGCCGCTGCAGAGCCCGCTCGTCCAAGGCCCGCAGGGCCTCCACACCGAGCATCTCTCGCAGACGCTGCCGCTCCTGCTGCAGGGCCCGGCGGAGATCCTCGGCCTCGATGGCCACATCCCCCACTCGGGCCACGCTGGTGTCGGCGGTGTACTGGAAGTACTGCTCGATGCCAAAGAAGGCGAAGGGAATGCCGATCAACACCACCACGAAGCCCACGAGGAGCTTCTGGAGGCGCTTGCGCTCAAGATCGAGGAACATGCCATGCCGCTTCCCTGACTGGGGCCCGGGGCGGAGGGTCCGCGGACAAGGAAACGCCCGGCGCGGTGCGCCGGGCGTTCAGTCTCGTTGGCGGAGTGGACGGGACTCGAACCCGCGACCCCCGGCGTGACAGGCCGGTATTCTAACCAGCTGAACTACCACTCCTTATTCGCGCATCGCCGCGGGCGCCGAGCCCGCGGTCCGGGAGGCTTGGTGGGTGCTGAGGGGCTCGAACCCCCGACCCTCGCCGTGTAAGGGCGATGCTCTCCCGACTGAGCTAAGCACCCCGCGCCACCCGGGCCCGCCCCCGGGGCGCGCCGGGCGCGATTATTTTACGGCCTCCCGCAGCCCCTTGCCAGCCTTGAAGGTAGGGATCTTGGCCGCCTTGATCCGGATACGCTCCCCGGTCTGGGGGTTACGCCCGGTGCGGGCGGCCCGCTTCCGCACCCCGAAGGTCCCGAAGCCCACGAGGGTCACCTGATCGCCACGCTTCAGCGCCCCCGTTATGGCCTCCAGCATCCCCTCCAAGGCCCGAGCGGCCTGAGCCTTGGTGATGCCCGCCGCCTCGGCCATGGCGTCGATCAGCTCCGACTTGTTCACCTCGCTTCTCCCCCCCTGTCTCGGCTGTTTCGTGGCTCGGCTGGCCTGGAAGGTCCGGCCCCTCCCTCCGGGCCTCCCCCCGGACCTGCCGACACAGCCGTCAGCACCCCGCAGGTGGCGGCCTTTTATACCGCCGCCCCGGAAAGGGTGTCAACCAAGGAACCGGTCGGAGGGCTGGGGATCTCAGTGGGCACGCAGCCCGCCCTCCCGCTGACCTTCGGCGGTGTCCGTTGGGGGGGGTTCCCCCTTCTCCTCCAGCAGGGGGCGGGGCAGATGCCGCAGGGCCAGCTCCCAGACCTGGTCGATCCACCGCACGGGGCGGATATCCAGGTCCTTTTGGATGTTCCTCGGGATCTCCACCAGCTCGCGCACGTTCTCCTCGGGGATGAGCACGGTGCGGATCCCGCCTCGGTGGGCCGCCAGCAGCTTCTCCTTCAGCCCGCCGATGGGCAGCACCTCGCCCCGTAGGGTGATCTCGCCGGTCATGGCCACATCCGCCCGCACCGGCACCCCGGTCAGGGCCGAGACCAAGGCCGTGCACATGCCGATGCCCGCCGAGGGGCCGTCCTTGGGGATGGCCCCCTCGGGGACGTGGATGTGCACATCGTGCTTCTGGTGGAACTCGGGGTCGATCCCCAACGAGGCGGCCCGGGAGCGCACCACGGTCATGGCCGCCTGCACCGACTCCTGCATCACGTCGCCCAGCTGCCCCGTGGTGGTGAGCCTACCCTTGCCGGGCACCACCACCGCCTCGATGGAGAGCAGGTCACCTCCCACCTCCGTCCAGGCCAGGCCGGTGACCTGACCCACCTGGTCCCGCTCCTCGGCCCGCCCGTAGCGGTAGCGGCGCACCCCCAGGTAGCGCTCCACGTTGCGCGCCGTGACCACCACCTTGCGGGAGGCAGGCTTGAGGAGGATCTGCTTGACCACCTTGCGGCAGATCTTGGCGCACTCGCGCTCCAGGTTCCGCACCCCGGCCTCGCGGGTGTAGTGACGGATGATCTCGCGCACCGCGCCCTCGGTGATCTCCAACTCCCCCTCGCGCAGCCCGTTGGCCTTCATCTGCTTGGGGATGAGGTAGCGCATGGCGATGTGCACCTTCTCATCCTCCGTGTATCCCGAGATGCGAATGACCTCCATGCGGTCGAGGAGGGGGGCCGGGATGTTCAGGCTGTTGGCCGTGCACACGAACATCACGTCCGAGAGGTCGTAGTCGACCTCCAGGTAATGGTCGTTGAAAGTATGGTTCTGCTCCGGGTCCAGCACCTCCAGCAAGGCCGAGGCCGGGTCCCCCCGGAAGTCCATGGACATCTTGTCCACCTCGTCCAGCAGAAAGAGGGGGTTGCGCACCCCGGCCTTGGCCAGGTTCTGGATGATCTTGCCCGGCAGCGCGCCGATGTAGGTGCGCCGGTGCCCACGGATCTCGGCCTCGTCGCGCACCCCGCCCAGGGCCATGCGCACGAACCGGCGGTTGGTGGCCCGGGCGATGGAGCGGCCCAAGGAGGTCTTACCCACCCCGGGCGGGCCTACCAGGCAGAGGATGGGCCCCTTGAGCTTGCGCACCCGGCTCTGCACGGCCAGGTACTCCACGATGCGCTCCTTGACCTTCTCCAGCCCGTAGTGATCCTCCTCCAGCACCGCCTCGGCGGCGGCCAGATCGGTGCGCACCTTGGTGCGCTTCTTCCAAGGCACGCTCACCATCCAGTCGATGTAGTTGCGCACCACCGTGGCCTCGGCAGACATGGGCGACATCATGCGCAGCTTGTTCAGCTCGGCCTTGGCCTTGGCCTTGGCCTCCCGGGGCATGCCGGCCTTCTCGATACGCTTGCCCAGCTCCTCCACCTCGTTGGGCACGTCCTCCAGCTCACCCAGCTCCTTCTGGATGGCCTTCATCTGCTCGTTGAGGTAGTACTCCCTCTGGCTCTTCTCCATCTGCTTCTTGACGCGCCCGCGGATGCGCTTCTCCACCTGAAGGAGATCGATCTCGCTCTCGAGCAGGCCGATGAGGTGCTCTAGCCGCGCTCGCACCGCGGCCATCTCCAACAGCTTCTGCTTCTCATCGATCTTGAGGGCCAGATGCGCCGCCACGGTGTCCGCCAGCTGGCCCGGATCATCGATGCCGCTCAAGGAGGAGAGGATCTCCGGGGGAACCTTGGTGTTGAGCTTGACGTACTGCTCGAACTGATTGAGCAGGGCGCGCATGAGGACCTCGCCCTCGCGCTCCTTGGGCGGCTCGGCCTTGACCGGCTCCACCTCGGCCGAGAAGTGCTCCCCGCCCTCGTCCAAGCGCACCACCCGGGCCCGCTCCACGCCCTCGACCAGCACCTTGATGGTGCCGTCCGGCAGGCGCAGGAGCTGCAGCACGTTGGCCAGGGTGCCGGTGGTGAAGAGGTCCTCCGCACGGGGGTCGTCCACCGCCGCGCTACGCTGGGCCAGGAGGAGGATCCGCTTGTCAGCGGCCATGGCCCGGTCCAGGGCGCGGATGGACTTCTCCCGACCCACGAAGAGGGGGATCACCATGTGGGGGTAGACCACCACATCTCGGAGGGGGAGAACGGGTACGCTGATCTGGGACATCTCGCTCTTTCCGCTCGCTCCGCGGGCAGCAGGACCCGCGTCCTCTCACGGGATATCGGCCAGCGCCGTCCGGCCTTGACGACTGGCCCCGGGGCCGCGCCCGGCGGGCACCCACATCTGGGATGTAGAGGGACCGCGGGC
This sequence comes from Gammaproteobacteria bacterium, assembly GCA_015490395.1. Taxonomy (GTDB): domain Bacteria; phylum Pseudomonadota; class Gammaproteobacteria; order DRLM01; family DRLM01; genus S141-70. Next base: position 12,838 of record WFXX01000305.1, read on the forward strand.
GGGCAAGTTCACGCTGCCCCGCCGAGGCCCTCAATCCCGGCGCGCGATACGGGGCTTCTCGCTGCCGTCGTAGATGAGGATGGGCGCCGACTCGCCCCGCACCACCCCCTCGTCCACCACCACGCGCCGCACCCCCTCCATGGAGGGCAGCTCATACATGGTGTCCAGCAGCACGTGCTCGAGGATGGAGCGCAGGCCACGGGCGCCGGTCTTGCGCTCCATGGCCTTGCGCGCCACCGCTCGCAGGGCGTCCTCACGGAACTCCAGCTCCACGCCCTCCATCTCGAAGAGCTTGGCGTACTGCTTGACCAAGGCGTTCTTGGGCTCGGTGAGGATGCGAACCAGGGCCTCCTCGTCCAGGTCCTCCAGGGTGGCCACGATAGGCAGGCGCCCCACGAACTCGGGGATGAGACCGTACTTGATGAGGTCCTCCGGCTCCACCTGCTGGAGGATCTCGCTGACGCTCTTGCGGTCGTCCTGGGAGCGGACCTCGGCGGAGAAGCCGATGCCGCTCTTCTCGGTGCGGGCCCGGATGATCTTGTCTAGCCCAGCGAAGGCGCCACCGCAGATGAACAGGATGTTGGAGGTGTCCACCTGCAGGAACTCCTGCTGCGGGTGCTTGCGCCCGCCCTGGGGCGGCACAGAGGCCACGGTGCCCTCGATGAGCTTGAGCAGGGCCTGCTGGACGCCCTCTCCGGAGACGTCACGGGTGATGGAGGGATTCTCGGACTTGCGGGAGATCTTGTCGATCTCGTCGATGTAGACGATGCCCGTCTGGGCCTTCTCCACGTCGTAGTCGCACTTCTGGAGCAGCTTCTGGATGATGTTCTCCACGTCCTCGCCGACGTAGCCGGCCTCGGTCAACGTGGTGGCGTCCGCGATGGTGAACGGGACATTGAGCAGCCGGGCCAGCGTCTCGGCCAGGAGGGTCTTGCCGCTCCCGGTAGGGCCGATGAGCAGGATGTTGCTCTTGGCCAGCTCGATGTCGTCCTTGCCCCGGCCGCCTCCCCGCTCCAAGCGCTTGTAGTGGTTGTAGACGGCGACGGAGAGGATCTTCTTGGCCTGGGTCTGGCCGATGACGTACTCGTCCAGGATGGCGTTGACCTCGCGGGGGGTGGGGAGCTTGCTCCCCTTCCCGGAGGCCTTGTCCTGCATCTCCTCCCGAATGATGTCGTTACAAAGCTCCACGCACTCGTCACAGACGAAGACCGACGGGCCGGCGATGAGCTTGCGGACCTCATGCTGGCTCTTGCCGCAGAAGGAGCAGTACAGGAGCTTTTTGCCGTCGTCCCCGGAGCCGTGCCTCTTGTCGGCCATGGTACACCTCTGTATCGCTGCCGGTCCCCTCTGCCTCCCCAGGATGCAGCTTTCCCTCGCCGCCTGCAAGCGCCCGCCGCCGCAGGGCCCCGGCGGCGCCGGGGGGAGCCGGCCGCCGGGCCGGGGGCTCAGCCGGAGGCGGCCTCGGCCTTCTTGCGCGAGCTCACCACCTCGTCCACGATGCCGTACTCCTTGGCCTCCTGGGCCCCCATGAAGTAGTCCCTGTCCGTGTCCTGCTGGATCCGCTCCAGGGGCTGGCCGGTGTGCTTGGAGAGGATCTGGTTCAGCCGCTCCCGGATCAGCAGGATCTCCCGGGCATGAATATCGATGTCCGCCGCCGAGCCCTGGAAGCCGCCCAGGGGCTGGTGGATCATCACCCGGGAGTGGGGCAGGCAGTAGCGCTTGCCCGGGGCCCCGCCGGCCAGCAGCAGCGCCCCCATGCTGGCCGCTTGCCCCACGCAGAGGGTGCTGACCGCCGGGCGGATGAACTGCATGGTGTCGTAGATAGCCAGCCCGGCCGTGACCGAGCCGCCCGGCGAGTTGATGTACAGGTGGATGTCCTTGTCCGGATTCTCCGACTCCAGATAGAGGAGCTGGGCCACGATGAGGTTGGCCGTGTAGTCCTCCACCGGCCCCACCAGGAAGACCACCCGCTCCTTCAGCAGCCGCGAATAGATATCGTAAGCGCGCTCCCCGCGGGCCGACTGCTCCACCACCACGGGCACCAGGTTCAGGGCCCTGGGATCCAGCCCTCCTCGACCCGCCTGCGCCACCCCCGTCCTCACCGCATCCCTCATGCGCCGCTCCTTTCCTCGCCCGTGATCGGCCGACACCCCGCCTACCTTGAGGCGCCGCCCCGGCCAGCGCCCATGAGCTCATCAAAGCTCATCGGCCGCTCGCTGATCCGGGCCACCTCCAGAGCCTTCTCCACCACTTGGTCCTCCAGGAGGGCAGTCTCCACCTCCACCAGGCGCCCCCGATCGCTGTAGTACCAACGGATGACCTCCTCGGGCTGCTCGTAGCTGGCGGCGATGGCCTCCACCCGGGCCCGGACCTGGGCCGGGTCGGCCCGCAGGGCCAACCGGCGCACCAGCTCAGCCACGATCAGCCCCAGCGCCACCCGCCGTCGGGCCTGGGCCTCCAGCCGCTCCTCCCAGCGCTGCTGCGCCTCCTCCTCGGTCCCCGGCGCGGGACCGGCACCCAGCTGCCGCTTGAGCACCTCCATCTCCCGGCCCACCAGGCTGCGGGGCAGCTCCACCTCCGGGTTGGCGGCCAGCAGCGCATCCATCACGGCCTGTTTGACCCGCTCCCGGATGGCCTGTTCCAGCTCGCGCTCCATGGAGGCTCGCACTTCCCGGCGCAGGGCCTCCAACCCGCCCTCCTGGATGCCAAAGGACTGGAGGAAGGCCTCGTCCAGCTCCGGCAGGCGGGCCTCGCGCACCTCCTTGACCTGAACATCGAAACGCACCCGCTTGCCGGCGAGCTGGGGCACTCGGTAGTCCTCGGGGAAATCCACGTCAAAGCTGCGGCCCTCCCCGGCCCGGGCCCCCAGGAGGGCCTGCTCGAAGCCCTGGACCGCGGTGCCGCTGCCCAGCTCCACCGCGTGGCCCTTGCCCTCGTTGCCAGGAAAGGGCTGCCCGTCCACGCTGCCCCGGAAGTCGATGATCACCCGGTCGCCCTCGCGGGCCTCCCGGTCCACGGGTACCCATTCGGCCCGCTGGCGGCGGAGCTTCTGGATCATCCGCTCCACGTCCTCGTCGGTGACCGCCACCCGGGGGCGCTCCACCTCCGCCCCCTCCGGCAGGCGGGCCTCGAACTCCGGGTAGACCTCGAAGACCGCCGTGTAGCGCAGGGCCGCACCCGGGGCCAGCTCCCCCTCCAGCTCGAAGCTGGCCCCGCCGGCCGGGCGCAGGCGATGCTCGGCCAAGGCCCGGGTGAAAGTGGACTGGATGAGGGCATCGCGCACCTCCCGGCGCACGCTGGGCCCGTAGCGTCGCTCCACCACCTTGAGGGGGACCTTGCCCGGGCGGAAGCCGTCGATACGCACTTGGCGGGCCAAGGCCTGCAAGCGGTTCCGGACCTCCTCCTCCACCTGCTCGGCGGGCACCTCCACCCTCAAGCGGCGCTCCAGCCCCTTCTCCGTGAGCTCGACCTGCATCGCTGACATCTTTTCTCGGTTCAGTGGACGGGATACTCAAGAACGACCCCCACCCAGCAACGGTGGGGCGTGAAAGGTTTTGGTGCGAAAGGAGAGACTCGAACTCTCACGGGTTGCCCCACTGGATCCTAAGTCCAGCGCGTCTACCAGTTCCGCCACTTTCGCAGGTGCCAAAAGGAATTCGGCTTAATTATACACCGCGGGCCAGCAGCAGGCCTGCCGGGCAGCGGTGGGGGCAGGGGGCCGCTAACGTGTGGAGGGCGGCAGCGGAATGGCAAGAGGTTGATCTCAAAGAAGAATTTTGGTGGGCCGTCAGGGACTCGAACCCCGAACCTACTGATTAAGAGTCAGCTGCTCTACCAATTGAGCTAACGGCCCGCGCGGTTTGACCCCACAAGGGGACGAACGAAGTTCAATATAGACGCCCCGAGACGGGCACGCATCCTACCCACGGAACCTCCCTGCTTGGGGTGGACGATGGGACTCGAACCCACGACGACCGGAACCACAATCCGGGGCTCTACCAACTGAGCTACGTCCACCAGATCCCTCCGGCGGGACGCCGCCCGCCGAGGTCACAACTATAGCATGCCGCGGTACAGCCAAGGGGTCGCCAGGACCGGTATCCCCAACCCACCACCCAGGGCCGATGGCGCGCCCGGCAGGATTCGAACCTGCTACCCACGGCTTAGAAGGCCGTTGCTCTATCCAGATGAGCTACGGGCGCCTGGAGGCGGTCCGGGTCTTCCGGAAGGGCGCGCTCCGGGCGGGCCCGGGCCTGGTCGGGGCAGAGGGATTCGAACCCCCGACTTCCTGCTCCCAAAGCAGGCGCGCTACCAGGCTGCGCTATGCCCCGCTCGCCCCTGCGGCAGTACGGGGCTGAAGCTGGCTAATGCTAACGTCGGGCGCTGTGGCCGTCAACGGACCGAGGATCGAACGGGTTCGCCGCGTGCTGCCCTTTGCCTAGAGGCACAAGCGACGGTTCCCGGGGGCAGGTGGCGCCAGGCCACTACCGCCCCCACCAGGCTCGCCAAGGCGGCGGCACCGTAGGTCCCAGCCGGGCCCACCCCTTC
>WFXX01000306.1 GCA_015490395.1 Gammaproteobacteria bacterium
GCCGTAGAGGCGGCGGGCCCAGGCCGCGGCCTCGGCGGGGAGCAGCACGTTGGGCCGCACGGCCTCGGCGAAGGCCCGCCGGCGCCCGGCCGGCACCCCCTCCAGGGCCCCGTCCAGCCACCGCTCCAGGGCCTCCCCGGGGAGGGCGTCCACGGCCAGGCGCTGCCAGCGGCGCAGGCGGCCCTCGTCGTGGCGGGCCGGGGCCCGGCCCACCCGCTCCAGGGCGAAGCCCCGGGCCAGGGCCCCGGTATCCAGCAGGCCCTCTGGCGCATAGTGGTGACCCAGGCGGGCCAGGTGGTTCCGCAGGGCCTGGGGCAGGTAGCCCTCCCGGCGCCAGGCCCGCAGGGGGCGGGCCCCCCGGCGCTTGGACAAGGGGGCGCCGTCGGGGCCGAGCAGCAGGGGCAGGTGCCCGTAGCGGGGCGGCTCCAGCTCCAGGGCCTCCAGGAGCAGGAGCTGGCGGGGGGTGTTGCTGAGGTGGTCCTCGCCGCGCAGCACATGGGTGATGCCCATGAGGGCGTCGTCCACGGCGTTGGCGAAGAGGAAGGTGAAGCGGCCGTCGGGGCGGCGGAGCACGAAGTCGCCGAGCTCCGCGCAGCGGAAGCGCTGGGGGCCGCGCACCAGGTCCTCGAAGGCCACCTCCCCCTCCCGGGGCAGGCGCAGCCGCCAGGCCGCCGGCTCCCCCCGGGCCAGCCGGCGCGCGGCCTCCTCCGGGTCCAGGCCGGCGCAGGTGCCGGGATAGCGGGGCGGCAGGCCCCGGGCCCGCTGGCCGGCACGGGCCCGGGCCAGCTCGGCCTCGGTGCAGAAGCAAGGATAGGCCAGGCCCCGCTCCCGCAGGCGGGACAGCTGGGCCTCGTGCAGGGCCTGGCGCCCGCTCTGGCGGTAAGGGCCCCGGGGGCCGCCCACGTCGGGCCCCTCCTCCCAGTCCAGGCCCAGCCAGCGCAGGTCCTCCAGCAGGGCCGCCTCGGCGGCCGGGTCCACCCGGGCCGCGTCGGTGTCCTCCAGGCGCAGCAGGAAGGCCCCGCCCCGGGAGCGGGCCAGGAGCCAGGTGAAGAGGGCGGTGCGGGCATTGCCCAGGTGCAGGAGCCCCGTGGGGCTGGGGGCGAAGCGGGTGCGCAGGCTCACAGCAGCCTCCGGCAGACCTCCTGGGGAGGGGCCCGATCTTAGCCCAGCGCCCCGCGGGGTGCCGACCCACGGGGCTGGTCGGGACTGGGGCAGGCGCTTATCATCCCACCCGGCCGGTCCCGGACACCGATCCATCGAGAGGTCTGCGCATGCGCCGCCTGCTGCTGTCCCTGCTGCTCCTGCTCCCCGCCCTGCCCGCCTGGGCCGGACCCCATCCCCGGGTGCTGCTGCACACCAGCCTGGGGGACATCGTGCTGCGCCTGGACCGGGAGCGGGCCCCGGTGACGGTGGAGAACTTCCTGCGCTACGTGCGCGAGGGCCATTACGACGGGACCCTCTTCCACCGGGTGATCCCGGGCTTCGTGATCCAGGGCGGCGGCTACGACCGCCACTTCCGGCGCCGGCCGACCCGTGCCCCCATCCGCAACGAGGCGGACAACGGCCTGCGCAACCGGCGGGGCACCATCGCCATGGCCCGGACCATGGATCCCCACTCGGCCACCGCCCAGTTCTTCATCAACCTGGCCGACAACGCCTTCCTGGACCATCGGGACCGCAGCCCCCAGGGGTGGGGCTATGCCGTCTTCGGGGAGGTGGTGCAGGGCATGGACGTGGTGGAGCGCATCGCCCGGGTGCCCACCGGGCCCGGGGGGCCCTTCCCCGGAGACGTCCCCCGGGAGCCGGTGGTGATCCTCAAGGCCACCGTGCTGCCAGAGGAGCCCGCCGCCGCGGCCCCCTCGGAGGGCTGAGCTCCGGCCGCGGCTGCGCCGTGCGTGCGATCCTCGTCTCCGACCTGCACCTGGAGCCGGAGCGCCCGGCGGTGACCGAGCGCTTCCTGCGCTTCCTGCGGGAGGAGGCCCCGGGGGCCGATGCCCTCTATATCTTGGGGGACCTGTTCGAGGTCTGGCTGGGGGACGACGCCGCCCCCCCCATGGCCGAGGAGGTGGCCCAGACCCTGCGCTGCCTGGCCCGCCAGGGCACGGCGGTGCACCTGATGCACGGCAACCGGGACTTCCTGATAGGCGAGGCCTTCGCGGCCCGGGCCGGGGCCCGGCTGCTGGCCGAGCCGGCCCGGGTGCGCCTGCCCTCGGGGGAGGAGGCCCTCCTGATGCACGGCGACAGCCTGTGCATCGACGACGTGGACTACCAGCGCTTCCGGGCCCAGGTGCGGGATCCGGCCCGGATCCGGGCCTTCCTGGCCCTGCCGCCGGCGGAGCGGGCTCGCTTGGCCCGCACCTTCCGGGACGCCAGCCGGGCTCTGACCCGGGCCAAGCCGCAGGCCATCATGGACGCCCACCCCGGCGAGGTGCGGCGGGTGCTGGCCGGGGCGGGGCTGCGCTGCCTGATCCACGGCCACAC
>WFXX01000307.1 GCA_015490395.1 Gammaproteobacteria bacterium
GACCCACGGCCTGCGGCACCTCGCCATGCTCGGGCTGGTGGCCGCCCGGCTCCTGGAGGTCCTGCGCCGGGGCCTCTCGGTGGAGGCCGTCTGGTACGGCGCCTTCGAGCTGCGCGATGCCGATGGCGTGGTGCCGGTGCTGCGCCTGGATGCCCTGGTGCGGCTACAGGAGTGGATCGAGGCCTGGCGGCGATTCGAAGACGATGGCGACTACGCCGTCTTCGCCGACCTGATCGAGCTCGAGGGCGGGGATGTGGAGCTGGCCGAGGGGCTGCGGCGGGCAGCCTACTTCGAGAGCGTCCTGAACCTGCCCGATGCCCGGCGTCGGCTGCTCCAGGTGCTCGAGCGCTTGGAAAGGCCCCTCCCGGGAGCGGGGCGCCTCTTCACCCGCCGGCTGCGGGAGCGGCTCGCCTGGGCCCGCCAGGGTGATCTCTACCAGCACCAGCGCCGGTTGGCCGCCATGCATCTCGGTAAGAGGGACTACCTCCGCGCGGCCATCCTCATCAACGAGGCCGTGCTCACTCGCTGGATGGCCGAGCGCGGAGAGGGGGACGTCCACCAGCAGCCGGACCGGGAGAAGGCCCGGGGGCGCATGCTCGAGGAGATGAGGGAGGCGCGGCGCGATGCGGAGCACGAGGACTTCCGCACGCTAGAGGCTCTGCGCAATGCCTTGGCCCACGGCTCGGTGCCCCGGTGGCGCAAGGTTCGTGATCTGCTCCAGAGCGAGTCGCGCTTGCAGCGCGAGCTGCAGCGCATCCAGTCCCGTCTGCTGAGTTGAGGGCCGGCATGGGGCGGCGGGTGCTGGTGGCGACCCTGGGGGGCACCTGGGCGGTGATCCCTGAAGCTGTCGCCATGCTCTGCCCGGAGCGCGTTCCTCTTTACCGAGAGGCGGGCTTCGATGAGGCAGGTGGGGAGGTGGCGGGGATGGGGCTTCCCGCGGTGGATGAGGTCTGGGCGGTGGGCACCGCGGCTTCAGCCGGGCGCGCCGGGGAGGCGCTGCGGGCCTGGGGAGAGGCTGCTGGCGTCCCCGTGCGCCTCTGGTGGCCGGATGGCATGGGGGACATCGCCTCCCGGGACGATGCGGCCCGGATGGCCGAGCTGATCCACCGCATTGTCTGGCATGCGGCGGCCGAGGCGCCCCCGGTGCTCTGCCTGGCCGGCGGGCGCAAGACCATGAGCGCGGACCTCCAGCGCGCCGGGCAGCTCTTCGGCCACGGCGGGCTCCTGCACGTCATCGACGTCCTCGATCGGCCCTCGCGGGAGCACCTCGAGCGGCTCGCCGCCGAGCCGGCGGCGCTCGCCAGGCCCCTTCCGGTGGAGCTCGCCCGCCGCATCCGCCCGGTGGTGCTCTCGGCGGGCCAGTCCCCGGCGGAGGCGGTGGAGGCCGAGCGCGCCCGGCTCGAGCAGATCGCCGGCGACCTGCCTCGGCCGGGCCCCGTCCCCGTGGACGCCACACCGCTGCTGGACCTCGCCGGCGCGGTCCAGCGGGAGGCCGACAGCCTGCGCGCGAGCTTCCGGCTGCAGCTCGATGCGGGCGAGCGCCAGGGTGCCTTCCGGGCGCTGTACGCGCTTCCCCTGCGCGCCCTGCGCTGGCTCCGGGAGGCGCGGGTCGGCGACGGCCGCGGGGACGACGAGCAGACCTTGGCCTGGCTTCGGGAGCTGCCCAAGCCGGAGCTCCACTGTCATCTGGGCGGCGTCCTGGACGCGGCCGGCATGGTCCGCGTCGCCGAGGCGGAGGCCGGGCGCGTGGCCGAGCTGCGTCGCCGGGTGCCCCGCTTCGATGCCGAGCTCCGGCGCCTGGAGGCCGCCGCGGTGGCCGGATGCCTGGAGGAGGCCCGTGCCCTTCTCGGGGCCGCGCAGGACCGGCACGGCTGGGCCCGGGCCCTCAGGCGGCGCTGGCCCGAGGTCCCGGAACCTCTGGGCGTCTGTGGCGTGCTGCTGGCCTTCCGCGACCGGCAGGCGATGCTTGACGAGCTGATCTTTGGCGAGCTGCTCGATCCGCGCCGCTTCCAGGCCATCGGCATCGAGGCCTACGAGCGCCTCGGCGACCTCCAGGGCTCCGGCTTGCTCCAGAGCCCGGTGACCCTGCGGGCCGCCATGGCCGAGGTGGCCGCCCGCTGCCGCCGTGAGGGCATCCGCTACCTGGAGCTTCGCTGCTCGCCCCTGAACTGCACCCGCGGCGGGCTCGCGGCCGAGGAGGTGGTCCGGCTGCTCGTGGAGGGTGCCGAGGAAGCGGCGCCGGAGGTGGACGTGCGCCTGATCTTCAGCGCGAGCCGCCACGGCGACATGGAGCGGGTAGAGCGGCTCGTCCGCCTGACGGACCGGCTCCTGGCGGAGGAAGAGCGCTTCGCCGCACGCTTTGCGGGCATCGACCTGGCCGGTGCCGAGCACGCCGCCGAAGCCGCCCGCTTCCGCGAGGCCTTCCGTCCCCTGCACGAGCGGGTGGTTCGCGTCACCATACACGCCGGCGAGGGCGAGCCGGTGCGCAACATCTGGCAGGCGGTGTACGAGCTGAACGCCGACCGCGTGGGGCACGGCTTGACCCTCCTCGAGGACCCTTCACTCCTCGAGCGCTTCCGCGAGCGGCGCATCGCCCTCGAGATGTGCCCCTCCTCCAACTTCCAGATCGTCGGCTACGAGGATCCGGCCCTTTCGCCCCGGAAGGGGCGCCGCTATCCGCTTGCGGCGTACCTCCAGGCCGGGCTTCGCGTCACGGTGAGCACGGACGACCCCGGCATGTCCCGTACCGACCTGCCACGCGAGTACCTGAAGGCGGCCCGGATGACGCCGGGCGGCCTCTCGTGGTGGCAGGTCCTCCAGCTCGTCCGCAACGGCTTCCGCGCGGCTTTCTGCCCGGCGGAGCAGCAGGCCTCTCACCTGCATCGGGCCGAGCAGGAGGTCGTCCGGTGGGCCCTGGAGCGCGCGCCATGAGGGAGCAGGAGATCCTGGTGTTCGACCGGGAGGCCGTCCCCACGGCTTGGCTGCCTGAGGAGGCTGCCTTGCCCTTGCCGTGGCCAGAGCTGACGGCGTGGCTAACCGGTGCGGTCTCCGCCGGGCGCTGGATGGGCAGGGAGCAGGCCGAGGCCGATCCCCGCTGGAAGCAGCCCATCCCCTACCTCGTGCTGCGCGATCCTACCGGCGCTGTGGCCGCCTACCGCCGCAGCGGCTCCGAGGGCAGGCTGCACGGCCTCTGGTCCGTAGGGGTTGGAGGCCATGTGGAGCGCTGCGACGAGGCAGGCTCCCTCGCCGGCACGCTGCTCGCCTGCGCGCGGCGCGAGCTGGCCGAGGAGCTGCACCTCGCCGCGGGAGCGGCCGAGCCCGGCCCTTTCCTCGGCCTCGTCAACGAGGAGCTGACCGAGGTGGGCCGGGTCCACTGGGGGCTCGTCTTCGAGGTGCGCTGCGGGGAGCGACCGCGCCCAGCGGCGGAGCTGCGGGACCTCCGCTGGCTGCCGCCTGCCGAGGCGCTGGCCCTGCCCCTCGAGCGCTGGAGCCGTCTCGCCCTGGCGCTCCTCGAGGGCCGGGACGGCAGGCCTGCCGAGCGGAGCCGCGCGGCGGAATGGGGCTAGGATCGCGAGCGTGAGGGAGGACCGAGCATGAGTGCAGGCCAAGGCTCGATGGCACGATCGGATGCAA
>WFXX01000308.1 GCA_015490395.1 Gammaproteobacteria bacterium
GTAATATAGGCAATAAGGCCGCTGGATGCGGCCCTCTCGCGGCCAGGACGTCCGCTCCGGGCCCCCTCAGGCTCCCCCCGCCTGCGGCCGATCCTCCCCCCGGACGTGGGGCACAGAAGGACAGGGGCCCCACCGAAGCCGCACGACGCGCCGGAGGAGTGATCCATGAAGGCCAAAGACCGCCGCCTGGCCGAGCTCAAGGCCCAGATCCCCGAGGTCAGCCCCGAGGAGGCCCTGGCCCTGCAGGGCCAGGGTGCCGTGCTGCTGGACGTGCGCGAGCAGGACGAGGTGGCTCAGGGCAGCCCCAAGGGGGCGGTGCGCCTGGGGCGCGGCTTCCTGGAGCTGCGCGTGGAGGATGCCATCCCGGAGAAGGACCGCACCGTGCTGGTGATGTGCGCCGGCGGGGTGCGCTCCCTCTTCGCCGCCGAGTCCCTGCGCCGCCTGGGCTACGAGGACGTGCGTTCGGTGGCCGGCGGCTTCAACCGCTGGAAAGATCAGGGCCTGCCCTTCGAGGTGCCCCAGGTCCTGGATCAGGACGCCCGCAAGCGCTACGCCCGCCACCTGCTCCTGCCCGAGGTGGGCGAGGCCGGCCAGCTCCGGCTCATGGAGAGCAAGGTGCTGCTCATCGGGGCAGGGGGGTTGGGCTCGCCGGCGGCCCTGTACCTGGCGGCGGCGGGCGTGGGCACCCTCGGCCTGGTGGACCACGACGTGGTGGACCGCAGCAACCTGCAGCGGCAGATCCTGCACACCGAGGCCCGAGTGGACACGCCCAAGGTGGCCTCGGCCCGCGAGACCCTGGAGTCCCTCAACTCCCGCATCAAGGTGGTGGGCTACCAGACCCGGCTGGACGGCGCCAACGTGGAGGAGATCCTCTCCGGCTACGACGTGGTGGTGGACGGCAGCGACAACCTGCCCACCCGCTATCTGGTCAACGACGCTTGCGTGAAGCTGGGCATCCCCAACGTGCACGCGGCCATCTACCGCTTCGAGGGCCAGCTCACCGTGTTCTGGCCGGGCAGCGAGCGTTACCGTACCGGCTGCTACCGCTGCTTGTTCCCCGAGCCCCCGCCTCCGGAGCTGGCCCCCTCCTGCTCCGAGATCGGTGTCCTCGGGGTCCTGCCTGGCGTCTTGGGCACCCTGCAGGCCATGGAGGCCATCAAGGTCCTGCTGGGCCTGGGCGACCTGGTGGCCGGTCGGGTGCTCTACTACGACGCCCTGCGGGGCACCTTCAGCGAGTTCAAGGCCCCCCGCAATCCCAAGTGCCGAGTCTGCGGGGAGGGGGCCCGGGTGGAGGGCTACGAGGACTACGCTCAGGTCTGCGCCAGCCCCTCCCGCTGAGGAGCGGGGCCTCCTGGAGGCCTCAAGGGGGGAAGAGGAAGAACAGCAGCACCGGTCCCTGCCAGAGGAAGACCTCGTAGGCCACCAGGGCCGCATAGCCACCCATCACTGCGTAGAGGGCGTGCTGCACCCGCAGCCGGTCCCACAGGGCTACCTGGTGATAGGCCACCAGCACCAGCACCGAGAGCGCTGTCACCGCCACCTTCAGGGCCACGAAGCGGCGCACGTCCTCTTGGATGAGGTGGTCCATGAGCAGGTTCAGCTCCCGGGCTCCGGCCTCCAGGAGCAGGAGGGTGTTGTGGGCATCGGCCAGGCAGAGGATCACGATAGCCAGGGCCACGGCCAGCAGGTGGGGCTCGTACCAGTCCAGGCGCAGATCCTCCCGCAGCCGGTCCTCGGCCCGGCGCAGCCGCCGCCGGCGGCCCAGGATGGCGCGCCAGTTCAAGGGGCTGACTTGCTGCCGTCGGTCGCCGCCCCGGCGCCGGTCCACCGCCGGCCCCCCTGGCCCGGGTGCCGACTCGTGTCGGCCCCGGGGTTCCGGCCGCTGGGTGGGGGAGCTGCTCATCGTGCCGCCGCTTGTGCCTGCCTGGTGATCTGCCCCATCCACCCGGCGGGGGCCCTCCGCTCCTAAAATCTTATCAATATTTTTCCTGTCACACCTTTCCTGTTGCGGCCGCGGCGTCGGGCCCCCGAGCCGCCGTGTCCCCTTCAGCCTTGGCCGCCCTTGCCGATAAGGGGGGCGAGGCCCGCCGCGCCCCGGAGCGCCTCCTCATCCAGGGCGCGGCCGGGTCGGCTTCCTGGCAGGGAGAAGGCCCAATGGCGATCGCAGAGCGGCTGAAGCGCTATCTGGACCTCAACGGGATCTACTACCGGGTGCACGAACTGCCCGCCACGGATGGGCTCCTTAAGGCCGCAGCCGCCGCCCAGATCCCTCCAGAGCAGCTCATCAAGGGGGTGGTGCTCAAGGACGACGTCGGGCTGGTGATGGTGGTGGTGCCCGCCACCCACAGCTTCAACCTGGACGCCCTGGGCCGTCTCCTCCATCGGCGGGTGACTTTCGCTTCGGAGCAGGAGGTGCGCGCGGTCTTCCGCGATTGCCAGCCCCGAGCGGTGCCCCCGGTGGGGGAGGCCTACGGCATCCGCTCCATCGTGGACGACAGCATCATGGCCCTGGAGCGGGTCTTTTTCGCCGCCGGCGATGAGGGCTGCATGGTGGAGCTGCGGCAGAAGGACTTCCTTGGCCTGGTGCGCAATGCCTGGCTGGCGGCGGACATCAGCGAGCCCCTGGGCGGGGGCGAGGGGGCGCGGCCGCGCTTCGACCTACGCGAGCGCCTGGCCGAGGTGGAGCGCCTGCCGCCCATGCCCGAGACGGCGCAGCGCATCTTCGCCCTGCGGGCCGATCCGGACGCCGGGGCCGAGCAGCTGGCCGAGGTGGTGGAGCTGGATCCTAGCCTGGCCGCCCAGGTGCTGCGCTACGCACGCTCGCCCTTCTTCTCCTACGCGGGGAAGATCGATTCGGTGCGCACGGCCATCTCCCGGGTGCTGGGCTATGAGATGGTGATGAACCTGGCCCTGGGCCTGGCCCTGGCCCGCCCCTTCCGTATCCCCGCCCTGGGCCCTCTGGGCCTGAACAGCTTCTGGCGTCATGCGGTCTACAGCGCCGCCCTGGTGCAGGGCCTGGCCCGGGAGATGCCTCCGGACCGCCGCCCCCCTGCGGGCATGGCCTACTTGGCCGGATTGCTGCACAACTTTGGTTTCCTGGTTCTGGGGCACCTGTTCCGGCGGGAGTTCTGCGCCCTGGCCAACCTCATCAGCGAGAATCCTGAGACTCCCGTGCCTGAGCTGGAGCGGGGTGCCTTGGGCATCGGCCACGGGGAGCTGGGAGCCCTGGTCCTAGCCCACTGGCGCTTGCCCGAGGAGCTGGTCACCGCGGTGCGGGAGCATCACCGGGAGGACTACCACGGGGAGCATGCCGTCTACGCCCAGCTCTGCCTGGTGGCCGATCGGGTGCTCAAGAGCCATGGCCTGGGGGAGGCCGAGAGCGCCGAGGTGCCGCCGGCGGTCTTGGAGCGCTTGGGCCTGAGCGAGGTGCAGACCGTGATGGTCATGGGTCGGGTGCTGGCCGCCTGCGAGGGCCTCAACATCATGGCCCGGCAGCTGGCCGCCTGAGCCCTCTCACCGGTCCCCTGCCGTGGGATCCCCGATCGGGGCGGGGGCGAGTCTGCCCTTCGTGGTAAAATGTCTAACGTTACGGCATCACCACGAGGGAGGCCCTCCGCGCCATGTCCCGCGAGCCCACTCGTCCCGGGGCGCCCAGCACCGACCCCCGCGCCCCTTTCGACTTTGAGGCCTGGGCCCGTCTGGCCCGGGAGGATCCGGAGGCCTTCGAGCGGCGCCGCCGCGAGCTACTGCGCCGGGCCATCGCCCAGGCCCCGGAGGGGTTGCGCTCCCGCTTGGAGGGCCTGCAGTGGCGGGTGGACGCCGAGCGGGCCCGGGCCCGCCACCCCATGGGGGCTTGCGTGCGCCTGTTCAGGATGATGTGGGGCTCGGTCTATGGGCAGGGCGGGCTTCAGCAGGCCCTGCGGGGAGAGCTGCCGCTGCGCCGGGAGGCCGCCCCCGTGTTGCCCTTGCGCCGGCCTCCTGCGGCCCCGACGGGCCCCTCGCCCGCGGACTGAGGCCCGGGCGGCGTCCGGCCTCCAGCCACGGGCCCGCCCAGCGGCGCAGCAGGCGCCGCCAGAGGGCTTCCCCCTCCCCGGAGAAGACCGCCTCCAGGTCCCCGGGGGCCACCAGCCAGTCGCCCCGCCGCAGCTCCTGGGCCAGCTGCCCGGGCGCCCAGCCGGCGTAGCCGGCGTAGGCCCGGAAGGGGCGGCCGGCCTCCGCCGCCTCCCGCAGCAGCACCAGGGCCGCCTCGCCCACCGCCATGCGCAGGCCCAAGGGGCCTTCCTCGCCGGCTTCGCCACCCCGGGCCAGGACTGTCAGCAGGCGCCGTGCCACTGGCCCGCCGAAGCGCAGCCGCGCCGCACGGGCTGCAGGCGGCAGCCCGGCGCCTCCGACCAAGGCCTCGCCCAGGGTCGGCTCCAGAGGGCGATTGAGGATCAGCCCCACCGTCCCCCGTGGCCCGTGCCGGGTGATCAGCACCACGGTGCGCCCGAAGTAAGGGTCTCGGAGCCCTTCCCGGGCGATGAGGAGCCGCCCGGGGGCGGGGGGAGGCGTCCCTTGCGGATGGGGCGCGGGCCGGGCCAGAGCCGCCCCGGCGGCCGGGAGCAGGACGAGGACGCCGGCCAAGAGGGCCATGCACGGGATGGTCATCCAGCAGGGGGCGCCCATCCGGGGGACGATCAGGGGGCGCCGCACAGCGCGGTCCTCTCAGCCCGCCGTGGGCGGCGGCGTCTTGACCGCCATGCGCCGCAGGGAGCGGTCGGGGTCGTAGCGCTCCAGCTCCGCCAAGGGGACCCAGGCCAAGGCCTTGGACTCGGCGCTCACCACCAAGGGCTCCTCCCGGTCCGCCTCCAGCAGGAAGCGCACGTCGTAATGCAGATGAGCAGGTCGCCGGCCGCGAGCCGGGATGGGATGGACGTCCACGTCGAAGATGCCGGTCGCCAGCAGGCGCAGGCTCTCCAGGCCGGACTCCTCACGGGCCTCGCGCAGGGCCACGGCCCGGATGTCCACCTCCCCCTCGGCGTGGCCCCCCAGCTGCAGCCAGCGGTCCAGCTTGCGGTGGTGGGTCAGCAGCACGTGGGTGCGCGAGCGGTCCACGATCCATGCCGATCCGGTGACGTGGCCTTCGGCTAGGGTGCGCTCGAAGCAGCGCGGCTCCCGGCGCACGAAGGCTTCCAGCGCCCGGGTCATCGCCGCCTCGTGGGGGTCATGGCCCCGGTGGCGGGTCAGCAGCTCCAGCAAGAGGCGTCGAGACATCGCTCCCATTGTAACCACGCCCTGCTAAGCGGCGCAGGAGGGGGTGGTGTCGGACATCGGGCGGCCTTAGGAGATCCGCGGGTAGGGAAAGGGAGGAGGTGGCTGCACAGGCCTGGGGGCCTGCAGGGCCGGATCCCTGAAGCAGATGGCTCATAGGGGCCTATGGGGGGGACCTATGGCGTGGGCGTGCACCTCTGGATGTCGTGCGATCCGGATCCGCAGGCACGGGGGCTGCTCACTCAGAGGAGAGTCAGGGGAGATTCAGGCCCGCCGTGGTATCGCCGGCGCCGCCTTGGCGATCACCGGGAGCCGGTGGCCCCTGCCATGGAGACCCTTTCAGGAAACCCTGGGAAGGAGGGGCAGGTCCTGAGGCTCTGGCACGGCTCTTGAAATGTTTCCGGGACGAAGAGGTGGGCGATGGGTTTCCGTCGTCCGCGGGCCGCCATCCCGGGAGGAACCGCCATGTTCGTCGAGCAGCGCCGCCACACACGCCTGCCCCTGCCCCCTTACTTTCCGGAAGGATCCTTCCATCTTGAGACCGTGCGCGGGGGGGTGCGTCGCCGCTACAGCTATCTGCGGGCCTGTGATGTGAGCGCCTCCGGCATTGGTTTGGAGCTGCCCTCGCCCCTGGAGCCCGGCCAGCCGGTGACCGTGCGCTACACCGGCTCCGGCGGTCATCTGGAGCTGACGGGGGAGGTGGTCTGGTGTGACCGCCGGGGCCGCCCGGGCGGACGTCCTGGCCTGGGACGGGGGGGCTACCGTAGCTATCGGGCGGGGGTGCGTTTCGACCCGGATGCCGGCGAGCGCAGCGCCAGGCTCTTCCTCACCGTGCAGGCGGGCCTGCGGAGAGTGCCCCCCCAAGCCCCCTGAGGCCCACTCGCGTCCTCGCCTCGGGCTCCCGTGCACCTTCGAAGCAGGGCTCTGGTGCCCCTTCCGGTAGGCGCTGCCAACGCGTCTAACATATTTAGCAACTCTTAGGTTGCGTTAGACGCGGTCCTGGCCATAATGGACCCCTCACCTCACGCGACCGTGCCATGTCATCAATAAGAGAGAGAATCAAGCAAGCACGCGAGGCTGCCAGCATGAGCAAGTCCGAGCTGGCGCGCCGTATCGGGGTCCATCCGAGTGCCTGCATCCAGTGGGAGGCGGTGGGCGGCACCCATCCCAAGCTGGAGCATTTGGCGCAGATCGCCACGATCTTGGATGTGCGCTTCGAGTGGCTCGCCACCGGGCGAGGGGAGATGCGCTACTCGCCCCAAGCCCGAGAGGAGCGGCCTGCTCGCGGAAGCCTCGATCGGCTGTTGAGTGCCGAGGAGCGTCGGTTGCTGGAGTCCTTCCGGGCCATGGACGCCCGCCGGAGGCGGCTGCTGCTGGAGCTGACGACCCTTTTGGGCGGCGAGGGCTGACAGCGCACCTTAAGACCTAGGTCTGCACACCTGGGTTGACGGTGCCGCTCAGCGACCGCGCAGCCGGCGCAGGTGGCGCCGTTCCCGCTTGTCGGGCCGCCCCGCCGGGCGGGGAGCGGCGGCCTCCAGGCGGCGCCGGGTGGCGGCCTCCTCCCGGGCCTTGCGGCTGGCCTCGGTCTCCTCGTACAGCCGGGCCGCCTCTGGGGCGGGTCGCCGTTGGCTGGCCAGCGCCCGCACCACCAGCTCCAGGGTCCAGCTCCCGCGGGAGAGCTCCAGCCGGTCCCCGGGCCGGAGCGTGTGGGCGGGCTTCACCCGCCGGCCGTTGAGGTGCACCTTGCCGCCGGCCACGGCTTCCCGGGCCAGGCTGCGGGTTTTGTAAAGACGGGCGGCCCACAGCCACTTGTCCAGCCGCATCCCTTCCGTGGTGGGCTCGGGCTCCTGCCCCGAGCGGCGGGCCTTGCGGCTCATGCCCTGTCTCCCCCTTGGGGCGGCATGAGGGGCGCGAAGCCCCGCACCCAGGCCACGCCGGGGGGCAAAGAGGCCGGGGGCGCCCGTCCCGGTCCCAGGACCAGGCGCAGGTGGGCGATGCCGTAGCGGCTGGCCGAGGCCAGCACGGCCGGATTGTCGTCTAGCAGCAAGGTGGCCTGGGGCTCGAAGGGCAGCCGGCGGCGCAGCCGCTCCCAGAAGGCAGGCTCCTCCTTGGGCAGGCCCAGCTCGTGGGCGCTGAGCACCGCATCCACCCGCTCCCCCAGCCGGGTGCGCTCCAGCTTCAGGGCCAGGCTCGCGGGATGGGCGTTGGTCACCAGCCACCGCCGCCTGCCGGATCGCCCCAGGGCCTCCAGGAAGGCGGGCGCCTCGGGGTGGAAGGCGATGAGGTGGGCTACCTCCCGCTTCAGGGCGGCCAGGTCCAGCCCCAGCTCTTGGGCCCAATAATCCAGACAGTACCAGGCCAGGGTGCCCTCCACCCGCCGAAAGCGAGGCCCCAGGAGGCGGCGGGCGGTGGGCAGGTCCAGCCCTCGGCGCTGCGCCCAGCGCCGGGGCACCAGCTCCTGCCAGAAGTGCTCGTCGAAGCGCAGATCCAGCAGGGTGCCGTCCATGTCCAGCAGCACCCACCGGATGCGCTCCCAGGGCAAGGTCTCGGGACCGGTGGCGGGCACAGCTCCCTCGGGCAGGTTTCCCGGCGGACGCAGTGGTAAGCTGACCCAGTATAGCGGCTATACTAGGCGCCCGGCCCTGGCCCCACGCGAGCCTCCATGCCCGTCCCGCCACCGGCCCAGCCCCGCATCCTTCGCAGGCGCACGCTGGCCCGCACCCGGCTCTTCCACGTGCAGCAGGTGGGCCTGGAGTTCGCTAACGGGGCCCGGGTGGACTACGAGCGCCTGTGCTCCTCGCCCCGGGGAGCGGTGCTGGTGGTGGCCGTGGAGCCGGACCGCACCGTGTACCTGGTCCGGGAGTACTGCGCCGGCGTGGAGCGCTACGAGTTGGGTTTGCCCAAGGGCCGGCTGGAGGACGGCGAGTCCTTGCTGGAGGCAGCCAACCGGGAGCTGATGGAGGAAGTAGGTCTGGGCGCGCGGCGTCTGGAGCACCTGACCTCCTTCACCGTGGCCCCTGGCTATCTCAGTCACGTCACCCACGTGGTGCTGGCCCGGGAGTTGTATCCCCGGCGCCTGCCGGGGGACGAGCCCGAGCCCTTGGAAGTGGTCCCCTGGTCCCTGGACCGCCTGCCCGAGCTGCTGGCCCGGGAGGACTGCACCGAGGCCCGTTCCATCGCCGCCCTCTATTGGGTACGGGACCTGCTTGGCGAGGAGGAGGCGAGCGCGTGAACCGATCCCCTGGTTGCTCCGACGGGCGCCTGGCGGCCCGCCGCCAGGGTCTCCATCCGCTGGCGCGAGCCCTGCTGGAGTCCGTGCTGGACCTGGCCCGGGAGGCCGGCGGCCGCATCCGGGAGGTCTACGCCCGGGACTTCGACGTGGCCCACAAGGAGGACCGCTCGCCGCTGACCGAGGCCGACATGGCCGCCCACGAGACCATCGTGGCGGGGCTGGAGCGCCTCACCCCGGACTTGCCGGTGCTTTCCGAGGAGTCGGCCGAGGTTCCCTATGGCGAGCGGGCCGCCTGGATCCGGTACTGGCTGGTGGACCCCCTGGACGGCACCCGGGAGTTCATCAAGCGCAACGGGGAGTTCACGGTCAACATCGCCCTGGTGGAGGAGGGTCGCCCTGTCCTGGGGGTGATCCACGTGCCTGTGAGCGGGGTGAGCTACTACGCCTGCGCCGGGGGCGGGGCCTTCCGCCAGGATCCCAGCGCTGCCCCCCGCCCCATCCGGGTGCGCCCCTGGGAGGGCGGCCGGCTGGTGGTGGTCGGGAGCCGCTCTCACCCCAGCCCCCAGCTCATGCGCTTCGTGGCCCAGTTCCCCGAGCACGAGCTGGTCTCCATGGGCAGCTCCCTCAAGTCCTGCCTGGTGGCCGAGGGCCGGGCGGACGTCTACGTGCGCTTCGGCCCGACCTCCGAGTGGGATACCGCGGCGGCCCAGTGCGTGGTGGAGGAGGCCGGCGGCGGGCTGTGCGACTTCGAGCTGCGGCCCCTGCGCTACAACGCCAGGCCCTCCCTCATCAATCCCCCCTTCATCGCCTGCGGGGATCTGCGCCACGACTGGCGGCGCTGGCTGCGGGTGGCCTAGGGACCTCCGCTTGCCCCCTGAGGGCATGCTTGGGCTATGTCTGTGGGTTGACTTGTCCTCGTCCGTGGGAGGTGGTCTTCGCTGCTCCTGCTGGCTTCGACTGACCGGTTTGGGGCGGTCCAGAGCCTGGAGTGGCCCCGTGGCGATCTCCATGGGCTGTGTTGGGGTTGCCGCGCTATCGGCTAGGGAACTCCCAGTCGGTCGGTTCGGCAGAGACCTTCCAGCCCTTCGTGTCGGTATCACGGGGTTGGCAGGATCTCGTCATCGCCAGCGCGGGGCGGACACCGCCCCGCTGGTCGCCTGGTTCCTTGGGGACCCTGCGCGCGGTGACCGCTTCGCTTTCAGGGCTGGCCTGTTAGCTCGGGCGGCAGTGCTTTCCACCTCCACGAGCGCCGGGACACCGCACCGGGCCTCTAGCGGTGCCTGGGCGATGATGGGCCACCTTTGGGCCCGGGGGGGGTTACTAGTATCCAAGGGCCAATACCTTGGATCCAACCCTGGGACTGGGAGCTCGGCCCTTGGCTGGATGGTCTCTTCCTGCGCGAGCGGGTGCGCATCATATCTCGTACGCACCACCAGGGCCATGGCTGCTGTCAAGTCGACAGTGCCTTCAGAGGTCGTGCTTCTAAGTGGTCCGGCTGGATAGGTGAGCCTGCCAAGCGGTTAGGATTAGGATGAGGTGACGCGCCAGGCGCACCTCCGCGGTTGGGCTCTTCGTCCGTAAGGAGACGGACCCGTGTGGATGAGAGCCGGTTCAGCGAGGCCGCTTGATGCCGCCTACCGGCCGGCCGCTCGCTGGGCGCTCTCCCAACCTCCCTGTCCTCGCAGCGGCCGGGTCGACTATCTGCCGGGAGGTCCTGTTGGAAGCTGAGCCAGCAGATGATGATCGACCGGGACATGGGGCTGGCCTGTTGTCCGGGGTTACCAGGAAGGTTGCGGGCCGCCTCGCAGGGACAGGGGCATCGCAGGCTGCGTGGTGGCCAGGGACGGAATCGAACCGCCGACACGGGGATTTTCAGTCCCCTGCTCTACCGACTGAGCTACCTGGCCGGTAAGAAATTAAGTATTAAAGCCATCCTCCGGAGGGCCGTCAAGCTGGGGATGGGCGAGCGCACAGCACCGTTATAATGCTTTCACCACGGTGGCGGTGGGGGAAGGTGCGGATGCGCTGGATGCTTTTGCTGGTGGGCGGAACCCTGGTGGCGGCGGTTTGGGCGGCGCCGCTCGTGGACCGTCATCATCGGGGCCTGCGCGTCTGCCGTGCCTGCCACAACGGCGGGGAGGGGCTGCTGCAGGAGAAGGTCTTCCGAAAGCGGTGTGGCACCTGCCACGAGGGGCTGCCCGCTGTCACGGCTAGGGCCCTACGGGTGGCAGCCTCGGAGGAGGCGCCTCGCCCGCAGGCCCTCCAGGAGCTGGAGAAGCTACCGGAGCGGGTGCGCGAGTCTCTGCCCCAGGCTCCCGAGGCTCGAGGCGAGCTGCCCCCCGGCATGCGCGTGCCCATGTACTACGAGGGCACGCGCATCGGGGCCGACCCCAATCCCATGGTGCTCATCCCCGCTGGCCCTTTCACCATGGGCTCCGACGACCGCCTCCCCGACGAGGGCCCGGCGCACGTGGTGGACCTGCCGGCCTTTTGGATGGACAAGTACGAGGTCACCAACCTCCAGTACAAGCGCTTCATTGACGCCACGGGCCGCCGCTCCCCTGACCACTTCCGCAACCGCACCTTCCCTCCCGGGAAGGCGGACCATCCGGTGACCTGGGTGACCTGGTTCGACGCCAAGGCCTATTGCGAGTGGGCCGGCAAGCGCCTGCCCACGGAGCAGGAGTGGGAGAAGGCGGCCCGGGGCACCGACGGGCGCTGGTTCCCCTGGGGCAGCGAGTTCGACGTGCTCAAGGCCAACACCCCCCAGCGCTGGGCCTGGCTGAGGCAGGAGGGAGACACCACTCCGGTGGGGGCCTTCGAGGCCGGCAAGAGTCCCTACGGCCTCTACGACATGGCGGGGAACGTCTGGGAGTGGACCGCCTCGTGGTATCTACCCCACCCGGGCAACCGCCATCCCAGCGAGAACTACGGCAAGCGTTACCGGGTGCTCAAGGGCGGCTCCTGGTGGGACTGCTCCTTCTATCGCTGCGGCATCTCCGCGCCGGTATTCAACCGCAGCTTCTTCAATCCCTACACCAAGAACCAGAGCTTCGGCTTCCGCTGTGCTCGGGACGCCACGGCGGAGGAAGCCGCCCGGGCCGCAGCCGGCGGATCCTGAGCCCCGTGGCCCGGAGGGCGGTGGCGCTGCTGCTGGTCCTGGCTGTGGCCGGCTGCGGCCGGGCGGGCGGGGAGGATGTGGTTCCCCCCCCGGCGCTGGTGGGCCGCGACATGGTCTACGTCCCCGCCGGGCCTTTCGTGATGGGCAGCGACCGGGAGGACGAGGCGGGGCTGGCCCAGCGCTACGGCTTCCAGGAGCCGCTGTTCCGCAACGAGCACCCCCGCCGGGTGGTGGAGCTGCCGGCATTCTGGATCGACCGCCACGAGGTCACCAACGCCGAGTTCAAGCGCTTCGTAGCCGCCATGCCCCGCTACCCAGCGCCGCCGCCCTGGCTGCGCAGCGGCTACGGGCTCTCCCGGGCCGAGCTGGAAGGATCCACGCTCTCGGGCCTGCGCTGGATCGCCGAGCACTATATCCCCATCCCGGGAGAGCCGGAGGCCCTGGACCGCAAGGCCCTGCTGGAGGCCCTGCTGGCCGAGCAAGGCCGGCGGGATCGCCTCCCAGTGACCGGAGTGAACTGGTACGACGCTTATGCCTACTGTCAGTGGGCGGGCAAGCGTCTGCCCACCGAGGCCGAATGGGAGAAGGCGGCCCGTGGCCCCCGGGGGTGGGAGTTCCCCTGGGGGAACACCTGGGATCCGGAGCGTACCAACACCGGACAGGGGCGGCCTGAGGACGGTGGGGTGCTCCCGGTGGGCTCGGTCCTCGGGGACGTCTCCCCCTATGGGGTGCGGGACTTGGCCGGGAATGTCTCCGAATGGGTCGCAGACTGGTACGAGGCCTATCCCGGCGCCTCCTGGCGCAGCCCCTACTACGGCAGGCTCCACAAGGTGGTGCGGGGGGGAGGGGCTGGCCTGGGGCACTACAGCCTGAGCCTTTTCTACCGCGGCGCCCGGCGCTCCCACGCCGATCCCACGGCCCGGGGCACCGACCTAGGCTTCCGCTGCGCCCTGGACGGCCCTGCCGGGCTGGCCGCTGGGCTGCGGCCGGCCCCTTCTCAGCCGTCTGAGGGCGGGGGCGCCTCCTCCTGAAGGGGCTCTACCTGGAAGCAGAGCTGGGCACGCTGGCGTCCCTCGCCCCAGACCAGGGTGTTGGGGCCTTCCAACCGGGGCCAACGGAGCCGACCTCCCATGCGCGGCTCCCAGTAGGCGGGGGTGAGCCAGCCGTGCTCGTCGCGCACAAAGCAGGCCGGGACGTGGCCCTCCAGCAGGGCTCGCACCATGGCCCGCTCCGGACTCTCGGCGCGCACCACGGCGTTGCGCTCCACGGGCGGGCGGTCGTAGAAGGCGGTGACGCGATACAGGCGCATGGCGCGGGCGAAAGGGGATCCGTGCCATTGTAGCGGACCTGCTAGAATGCGCGCCCTTGGCGAGGCGCGGCATGAACGGGATCCCCACCACCACTCTAGAAGCTCTGGCTCGCCGTTACGGGGCCATTCTCTTCGACGTCTACGGCGTCCTGGTGCACGCCACCGGTCCCCTCCCGGGCGCCCCCGAGGCCCTGGCCTGGTTGCGGGCCCGGGGCCGGCCCTTTTTCCTGCTCACCAACGACGCCTCCAAGCTTCCCGAGCGGGCGGCGGCTCGCTACCGGGCCTGGGGGTTGCCCGTGGAGGCGGAGCAGATCGTCCCGGCGGGCGCCCTGCTGGTGGCCCACTTCCGCCGCCACCGCCTCCTCGGACGGCCCTGCGCGGTGCTGGGGACGGATGACAGCCGAGCCTTCGTGGAGCGGGCGGGTGGGCGCGTGGTACCCCTGGATGGGGACTTCGAGGTGCTGGTGGTGGCCGATCAGGCCGGTTTTCCCTTTCTCGAAGGGCTGGACGCCGTCCTCGGCGGGCTTGTCCGCCGTCTGGATCGGGGGCTGCCGGTGCACTTGGTTCTCCCTAACCCGGATCTGATCTATCCCAAGGCTGAGGGTTTCGGCATTACTGCCGGGAGCATCGCCCTGGTGCTGGAGGCGGCCTTGCGCCGGCGCTACGGGCGGGCCGCCCCGCGCTTCCGGCCCCTGGGCAAGCCCCGGCCGGGCCTGTTCCGGGAGGCCCTGCGCCGGGCCGGCACCCGGCGGGCGGTGGTGGTGGGCGACCAGATCGAGACCGACGTGGCCGGGGCCCGGGCAGCCGGGCTGGATGCGGCCCTGGTCATCGGAGGGGTGGCCCGGGCCCTGCCCGCCCGTGGCCCC
>WFXX01000309.1 GCA_015490395.1 Gammaproteobacteria bacterium
CCCCGCGTCGAGCAAACGCCTCCGCCACCCCTCCCGGCTCCGTTCCGAAACGCGCCACACAGGGGACGGGCCGTAGATATCGTACAGGACCTCGGCGCCCAACGTGGCGAGGCAACCCAGCCGGTCCGACGCACCCTCCAGCATCGCGACCGTGGTGCCGGGTGCTGCCGTCTCCGCCGAGCGCCTGATGCAGGCCCGGAAACGCCTGATATAGGCCGCCCGCCTCTCTGCCGACAGATAGCCCGTCCACGGCGCCACGCCGCGCCGGCGCCACCGGTGCGCCGGGATCGCGACGAACGGCTCCGCCGGGTCGCACCCGCTCCCCAGGAGCGGAAGGATCGCCGCGCGCATGGCCGTTGCCAGGACCTCGTCGATATCCCGCCTGACCTCGCCCCGCCATACCGGACCCAGCACGCCGCAGGCCTGCTCGGCGTAACCGTAATCCGCCGCAAGCGCCGCATAGACCAGGCGCGCCGCCTCGCTCCACGGCGCCTTCCGCACCGCCCGCTCCGCCCATTCCAGGCTCTCGCCGGCCACCCTGGCCACAGGCGGCGCCGACGACCCGAGGTCCACCACACCCCCGGCCATGCTGTCCAGGACCTGCCACAGATCGAAGCGCCTGAGGACGGCTGCCACCAGCAGGTGGTCATAACCCAGCGCCGCGACTGGTGCCGGCGTCCCCGGCCCCGGCCGGGCACCGATCAGACGGCCCAAGTAGACCTCCGCCCGCGTATGGCCCAAAGCCGGCCCGCCCCCTACGCCGGCACCCGCCCGCACTGCCGCATAGAGCCTCAGCCCGAGCGGGACACCCCGATCCGCCAGCGCCGCCGCCTCCTCCTCCCCGAAGATCTCGGCCCGCGTCACCCTCTCCACCACCGGCGACGCCTCATACCAAGCCGGAAGCCCCTCCCAGGCCCACAGCCCCGAAGCCCCAGCCTGCGCCGTAGTGACCGCCCCTAGACCACAGACGACGAGGACAGCCGAAGCCAGCCTTGCCGACCACGCCCTGAGGGCCGCCCTCTCCCAACCCTTGCCGCGCATCACCACGGCTCCTCCTCGACGTAGACGTCGAAGAAGTAGTCGAAGGCCTCCCTGGCCCCCATCCGCTCGAGCTCCGGGTCACTCATGTCTTCGGGCAGCAACCGTGCCGCGAGGAAACGTGCCAAGCCGAGCCCCTCGGCCCCCTGCCGTTTGAGCCACCAGTAGGCCGCCACGGCCCCGGCGAACCGCTCGTATGTAACCATGTCCACACCCCCCTCAGACCAGACCGTCTCGCCCTCCCGCTTGCCGGAACGGCCCGATACTCACCGGCGGCCACCCTCTTTCTGCTTCGCGGCCGAGAGATACAAAGCCAACGCGGCGGCCTGCCCAATCACGCTCAGGGACTTCTCAGTAGCGAGCCCTACATCGGCTAGCTCCTTCCCCCATGCCAGCGTGCACTTCGCATACGAATCAGCCAGCTCTCCGGCCGTCATCGCCTTGAAATCCTGCACCGACTTAAGGTTGCGATCCTGGACCACGCAACCGATCACGAGCGACGCGGCCGCCAGCTTCTTCGCCGTATCCACGTCCCCGAGCTCATGCGCCACGCTACCGGTCGGCAACACCAACGTCCAGCAGACAACAGCCGTCCATGCCCAGCGGCCAAGGACCGCCCACCCGCGCGCGCACCCGACCACGGCCTCCGCCTCCTGCAGGACTCGTCCGGCGCCCCCTTTGCCACCATTGCTCATTTCAAACCTCCGGATTCGATCCCATCAGAACCACACGCAGCGTCCCGTCGGGCAGCAGCGTCGCCGCCCACGGCTCCTTGTCCGGACAGCCCGGGAACTCCACCGGATACACCGTCTGCCGCCCCTTGTCCCGGAGCATGAGACGCGGCGGCTCCACCAGCACCATTCCTTCGCAATCCACCAAGCGCGGAGGGAGCCGGGCCTCCACCGACAGCCGCCCAGGTCACCACACCATCCCGGACGAACCCAGCCAAGCCACCTCCCGAACCTCGATCGGCGGGCCCGACTCCCCCACCCGACCCGGTCGCGGGCAGGTCGCCTCCGTCTCGCGGAGGAGCCGCATCAGGCGCCAGCGCCACACCACGGCACTGGGCGCTAGGCCCGCCGCCATCCCCGCCGCGACCCAAACGATTCCCCATCGCAGCAACCAATCCCGCATGCCGGACAGGGAACCACACAGAACCCGGGTCGTGCCACGCCGCAGGCCTGCCGCCCTGCCCCCCACGGTCCGCAACCAGCCGCTCCCGCTCGCCGGCATAACGGGAACGAGGCCTGGGACGATCGGCAGGCGGCGACGAATGGATTCAGGACATAGAGCGGGGCTGCGTCGTGGCTGGCCCGCGCCGATGAGGCGTCTTAATCCCTTCTTCTTCAGGGCAGGGTTCGAAGATGCTGCTCCACGGGAACCGCATCGCCTTCAGGTCTTAATCCCTTCTTCTTCAGGGCAGGGTTCGAAGGTGTCGAGGGATGGACCACTCTGGGCGCGATGCTGTCTTAATCCCTTCTTCTTCAGGGCAGGGTTCGAAGGTTGGAATTGTTTACAACCCTTTTTCCGGGGCGGTCTTAATCCCTTCTTCTTCAGGGCAGGGTTCGAAGGCCCTGGAGCGCTGGCTCCAGAATCATCTGGACCAGTCTTAATCCCTTCTTCTTCAGGGCAGGGTTCGAAGGTATGAGGCGGCGGATAAGGACTCCCTTGCGTGTCTTAATCCCTTCTTCTTCAGGGCAGGGTTCGAAGGTGCATCAGGTGCTGCATCCACTTGAGGATAGGTCTTAATCCCTTCTTCTTCAGGGCAGGGTTCGAAGACGGGCCGGCCGCGCCAAAAGTGAGGGAGGATGGTCTTAATC
>WFXX01000310.1 GCA_015490395.1 Gammaproteobacteria bacterium
GAATGGGTGTCGGGATCGAGAGGGCCAGGGCGAGGGACCTCTAAATGTTTACTTGACCAGCAATTTCTGTCAACATGTTATACAGGACGATAGAAGGCGCTCGGTGGCAGGCAGCGACGTCGGGGGAGGGCCGCGGGGAAGCCCTGCGGGGCATATGGTTGAGAGCCGGGGCCCGGATCCGTAGGATGGAGGACGAGGCTTGCCCTAAGGAAAGGCTAGCCGCCCGCCGATAAGCTGAGGCGGTCGTGGACCGCCTCGGGGCATCCATCCGGCGGTCCGCGAACGGGCCGCCTGCCTCAGGGAAGGCCCGCACAGGGAAGGCCCCAGGGAAGGCGCAGAGGACAACAGGCCCTCGTCAGGGACGCGCAGCGGGCATCTTACAGCGGACGTACGGGTGCGCGCCGCGGCGCGCGGACGAAGGCCCGCTCGGGGGCGGGCCGAGCGTCCACGGGGTGCGCAGGCCGTCGGCACCGTCCGGGCGCGGACGGTGGGCAGGGACCGCGAGGGTCGGGGCCGCAGGGAGGGCCCTCGTTCCATCGACCCGAGGCGGCCTACGCGGTATCGACGGATAACGTCCAACGAGCAGAGGCAGGCCATGCTTTACAACGACTCGTTCCAGCACGACGAGGCGCCCTCCGAGACCAAGCCCAGCGCCATCGCCCACGGCAAGCCTTCCACCGGATCCCATCCCGCACCGCTCCCTCCCCTCCAGGACCAGTTCGGACGCACCTTCGACTACGTGCGCATCGCCATCACCGAGAACTGCAACCTGCGCTGCACCTACTGCATGCCCGAGGAGGGGGTGGACTTCAAGCGTGGGGACCAGATCCTCAAGACCGACGAGATCCTGCGCATCATCCACGTCCTGGCCCGCATGGGGGTGCGCAAGGTGCGTTTTACCGGCGGTGAGCCCTTGGTGCGCAAGGACATCGTCAAGCTGGTGGAGGGTGCGGCCGGCACGCCGGGCGTGAAGTCGGTGCACCTGACCACCAACGGGATCCTCTTCAGCCGATACGCCGAGAGGCTGCTGGCTGCGGGCTTGACCGGTGTCAACATCAGCCTGGATACGCTCGATGCCGAGAAGTTCCAGCGCATCACCCGCCGCACCGGGGTGGAGAAGGTGCTCGACAGCATCCGCCTGGCCCTGGACTTGGGCTTCCCCCGGGTCAAGGTCAACGTGGTGCTGATGCAGGGTTTCAACGACGATGAGTTCCCCGCCTTTTGCGAGCTGACCCGGGACATGGCGGTGACGGTGCGCTTTATCGAGTTCATGCCCTTCGATGCGCACCAGATCTGGGAGAGTGGCGAGCACTTCGCCAGTGCCGAGCGCATGGTGAGCCGCATCAAGGAGCTCTACCCGGGGGTAGAGACCACCTCGGGCACCCGCACCGAGCATCACATCTTCCAGGCTCCGGGCTACAAGGGGAAGATCGCGGTGATTCCGGCCTTCACCCGCAGCCTGTGCGGCAACTGCTCCCGCATCCGGGTCACCGCCGACGGCAAGGTCCGCAACTGCCTCTATTCCGATGACGAGTACGAGCTGATGCCGTTGGTCCG
This sequence comes from Gammaproteobacteria bacterium, assembly GCA_015490395.1. GTDB lineage: Bacteria > Pseudomonadota > Gammaproteobacteria > DRLM01 > DRLM01 > S141-70. The sequence goes on from WFXX01000310.1 coordinate 1,558, forward strand.
GTCGGGGGCTCCGGACGAGGCCATCGCCGGCGTGTTCCGCAAGGCCTTCGCCGACAAGGCGAAGGATGGTTTCGAGGCCAAGAAGCGCTCCGCGGCCAAGCGCATTAGCGTCTCCGACATCGGCCGCATCAGCATGACCCAGATCGGCGGCTGAGGCCCGGCGGCACCGGGCTTGAGCACCGCGCAGAGAGCAAGAACGGCGATGGAGAACAAGCTGACGCATTTCAACGCCAGCGGCGAGGCCCACATGGTGGACGTGGGGGCCAAGAACGTGACCCAGCGCGAGGCGGTGGCCGAGGGTCGCATCTGCATGCAGCCCGAGACCCTGCGGCTCATCATGCAGGGCGGCCACAAGAAGGGCGACGTGCTGGGCATCGCTCGGGTGGCCGGGATCATGGGGGCCAAGAAGACGCCGGAGCTCATCCCCCTGGCCCATCCCATCATGATCACCCACGTGGACATGGAGCTGACCCCCGAGCCGGACCGCAACGCGGTGCACGTCCAGGCCACGGTCCGCTGCGTAGGCCAGACCGGCGTGGAGATGGAGGCCTTGACCGCGGTGCAGATCGCCCTGCTGACTATTTACGATATGTGCAAAGCCGTGGACCGTGGCATGACCATGCAAGACATCGGGCTGCTGGCCAAGTCGGGCGGCAAGTCCGGCACCTGGCGGCGCACGGCCTGAGGCCCGCGGCCCCACCACGAGGTGGAACGGATCATGAACATCAAGGTGCGCTACTTCGCCAGCATGCGCGACCGGATGGGGCGCGCGGAAGAGACTGTCACGGTGGACCGGGAAGGCATCACCGTGGAGGAGCTCTGGCGCCGGGTGGCGGGCGGGCAGGAGATGCCTCCCAACCTCCTGATTGCCGTGAACATGGAGTACACCGACGCCTCGCGCCAGCTCAAGAGCGGGGACGAGGTGGCTTTCTTCCCGCCCGTGACCGGAGGTTGAGCCGTGAAAGTCATCGTGCAGGAGCAGCCTTTCGATCCTTATCGGGAGACGCGCCGCTACGAGGAGCAGCACCTGCCTCCCGGTAAGCACGGGGCGGTGGTGACCTTTGTGGGTACCATGCGCGACTTCAACGACGGCCACGAGGTCTCGCGCATGTTCCTGGAGTATTACCCGGGCATGACCGAGCGGCATATTGAGGCCGTCTGTCTGGAGGCCATGGAGAAGTGGGACGTGATGGACGTCCTCGTCCTGCACCGCCACGGCGAGCTGCGGGTGGGGGAGCCCATCGTGCTCGTGGCGGTCTGGTCCGCCCACCGGGCCCACGCCTTCGACGCTTGCCGCTATGTCATCAACTACCTCAAGGAGCGTGCCCCATTCTGGAAGTGTGAATCCACTCCCGAGGGGATGCGCTGGGTGGAGCACAACACCGCGGATCCTGGGGTCAACAGCGAGGGCCTGAAGCGGCGCTCGGCCTGACGCCCCCACCCGCCGGACGGCGCCCGCCCGCGGCCCCCAGCCGGGCCGCGGGCGGGCTCTGCTATCATGCGGGGCGGGTCCGGACGGCCGGGAGGAGCGGCTCATGAGCGGGGTGGTGCGCTTTGGGGTCTCCATCGAGGAGGACCTGCTGGAGAAGTTCGACGCGCTCATCCGGCGCAAGGGCTACACCAACCGCTCCGAGGCCATCCGGGACCTCATCCGCGACCGCATCGTCGAGGAGGAGTGGGAGAGCGACCAGGAGACGGTGGGCACCATCACCATCGTCTACGACCACCACACCAGGGACCTCATGGGGCGCCTGACCCATCTGCAGCACTCCTTCGAGGGCGACATCAAGTCCGTGCTCCACGTGCACCTGGACCACCACAACTGCCTGGAGGTGCTGGTGGTGGAGGGGCCGGGGCGGGTGCTCAAGGCCTTCGCTGATCGCCTTCTGGCTACCCGAGGGGTCAAGCACGGGCGCCTGACCACCACCACCACGGGCCGGGGCCTCCCCACGAAGGTGGAGCACCAGCACCATCACCCCCACCCCGGCCTGGAGCCGCCGCCCCCCAGGGGTGGGCGCCGGCGCGGCGGCAAGGCTTAGAGACCACCGCGCAGTAGCAAAAATGGCATTTTTGTGTTATTATTGTGCCGTTAAGCCGTCGGGCCCGGCGCCCGATATCGGAGGCAGTAGCCCAAGGGCGTCTGCTAGCTAAGGCTGGCCGAGGCGCCGAGTCTCCGGAGTCCGCGATCGAGGCTTGCATGAGCGATCGTTCCCCTGTTCCCGCTCGGCAGATCCTCTGGCGGGTCCTCGCTGGTCTCTTGCTCCTCTGGGCCGCCCCGGCCCTGGGGCACAAGGTCAACCTCTTCGCCTTTGCCGAGGGCGAGCGGGTCTATGTCCAGGGCTACTTCTCCGACGGCAAGCGGCCCCAGGGCGGCAAGGTGGAGGTCTTCGGCCCCGGTGGCGAGCTGCTGCTCCAGGGGCGCACCGACCAGGAGGGCGAGTTTACCTTCCCCACGCCGGCGGTCTCCCCCATTGAGGTGGTGCTGGAGGCCGAGATGGGGCATACCGCCCGGATGAGGCTGGATCTCGCGGAGGAGGTCGGCGGTGGCGGCGCTGGTGGCCAAGCCACCGCCGAGGGGGCCGGGGAGGCCGACTCGCCGCAGGAGGTCCGTCGGCTCGAGCGCCTGATCGAGCGTGCCGTGACCAAAGCCGTGCTTCCCCTGGCTCGCGAGGTGGATGCCCTCAAGAGCCGCGTCTCCACCGACCGCCTCTTGGCTGGCCTCGGGGTGATCCTGGCCTGCCTAGGCGGCGTCGCCTACCTGCAGGCCAGGCGACTGCGTGCCGAGGCGGAGCGGCTGCGCGCGGCGGCCAGTAACAAGAAAGCCTAAAAGGTGTTATTATGCTGCCAAGGCACGTGGCGGCGGCGCGTCGGCCTTCCGGGCCCGCCCCGACACCTGCCGCCCGCCCGGGGCGGTGTGCGAGAGGGAAGGCCGGGCGTGGCCAGGGACGGGGCGATACGGCAGCTATGAAGGTGACGGCCCATGCACGTCTCTGATGGCATCCTCTCGGCTCCCGTCCTCGGCGCCGGCTTCGCCGGCACCGCTGCCCTTGCGGCCGTGACGCTGCGGAAGATGGACATGGAGGAGATCCCCAAGGTCTCCGTGGTGACCGCCGTCTTCTTTGTGGCCTCCCTCATCCACGTGCCCATCGGCGCCGCCAGCGTGCATCTGATCCTCAACGGGCTGGTGGGGGTGGTGCTGGGGCGCAGGGCCTTCCCCGCGGTGCTACTGGGCGTCATTCTTCAAGCCATCCTCTTCGGCCACGGCGGGGTGAGCGTCATCGGGGTCAACGCCCTGATGATGGGCACTGGCGCCTTGGCCGCTTACGGCATCTGGCGCCTGCGTCGCCGGATGGCCATGGTCCGGTCCACCTTCGTCTTCGGTGCCCTGGCGGGGGCTACGGCCACTTTGGTCTCGGGCCTGATCTTGGCCGCGGCCCTGGCCACCACCGGCGAGGCCTTCTGGGCCACCGCCGGCTACGTCCTAGCGGCCCACGTGCCCATCAAGATCGTGGAGGCCCTGGTCGTGGGGGCCTGCGCGGCCTTCCTGGCCCGGGTCAAGCCCACCGTGCTGGCGGATGCCGAGCCCCAGGCTGCTGTGGGGGGTGCGCCCTCCTGAGGCCGTCCATGCCTCTGGATATCGACCGTTACGCCCATCTGGACTCACCCGTCCAACGCTGGGACCCCCGGCTGAAGCTGGCCTCCTTGGGCCTGTTCGTGCTGGCCGTCTCCCTGCTGCAGACCCTGCCGCTAGCGGCGGCGGCCTTCCTGGTGGCCCTCCTCTGGCTGCGGCTGGCGGCCCTGCCCTGGGGCTTCGTGGCCCAGGGGGTGCGCTGGGTGCTGCTATTCCTGATGCCCTTCTTCTTGATCCTGCCCCTCAGCTATCCTGGCCCCGAGGCCTTTCGGGTCCTTGGGCTGCCCTTCGCTTGGGAGGGGCTGCGACTAGCTGCCTTGATCACCCTCAAGGCGGTGGCCATCGTGCTCACGGCCTACGCCATGTTTGGCACCGCCCGCTTCGATCTGTCCATGCAGGCCCTGGAGCGGCTGGGGGCCCCCAGGCTCTTGGTGCAAATGATCCTCTTCACCTACCGTTACATCTTCGTCTTCCTGGCGGAGATGCGGCGCAAGGACATCGCGATGCGCGCGCGCGGCTTCGTCAAGCGGGCGGACCGGCGCACCCTGCAGGTGATGGGCCATTTTGTGGGCACGCTCCTGGTGCGCTCCTTCGAGCGTACCGAGCGCATCTATAAGGCCATGCTCTCGAAGGGCTACACCGGAGAGCTGCGCACCCTGGTCCGCTTTCGGGCCAACGGTAGCGACTGGGCCAAGGCGGTGGCGGTGACCCTGGTAGCCGCTGCCCTGCTAGGGGCAGACCTGGTGGGGCCCTTCCGCGCCGCAGAGCAGGGCTGGTTCTAGAATCCGGCGCAGGCGGGCCCGGGCCTGGGAGGTGCCGATGAGCGGTGGAGGCGGTGCGGACTGGGCCATCCAGGTCGAGGATGTCTATTTCAGCTATCCAGACGGGCATCAGGTGCTTCGCGGCGTCAGCTGCGCCATCCGGCGCGGCGAGAAGGTGGCCCTCATCGGCCCCAACGGGGCGGGCAAGTCCACCTTCATGAGCCTGCTCAATGGCGTGGCCCTGCCCACTCGGGGCCGGGTGCTTATCGAAGGCCTGGAGGTGCGCAAGGAGCACCTGCAGGAGATCCGGCGCCGGGTGGGCATCGTCTTCCAGGATCCGGATGACCAGCTCTTCTGCCCTACGGTCTTCGACGACGTAGCCTTCGGCCCCCTCAACCTGGGCCTGCCCGAGGAGGAGGTCCGGGCCCGGGTCCGGGAAGCCCTGGCGCTGGTGGGCCTGGAGGGCTTCGAGGAGCGCTCCTCCTTCCACCTCTCCTTTGGCGAGCGCAAGCGCCTGGCCCTGGCTACGGTGCTGTCTTACCAACCGGGCATCTTGGTCTTCGACGAGCCCTCCACCAACATGGATCCCCTCAACCGGCGCCGGCTCATCCGGTGGCTGCAGCGCTCGGACAAGACCATCCTGCTCTGCACGCACGACCTGGATATTGCCCTGGAGGTCTGCGAGCGCTGCCTGGTGCTAGCGGCGGGGCGCATCGTGGCCGACGGGCCCGCCTCCCGGATCCTCTACGACCGCAAGCTGCTGGAGGCTCACCGCCTGGAGCTTCCCCTGGCCCTGATGACCCACGAGCTGCTCCATGAGAAACTGCGCACGGGGGACCTGGACGAGGAGCACCGGCGCATCATCGCCCGCTTCCTCCACGCCCACCGTCACGTCCACGGCCCTGACCACCACGAGCACGTGCACATTCATGCTCACCCTCATGAGCATGATCACCTGCATCAGCCGGTGGACGAGTCCCACGTCCATGGCAGTGAGACGGTGATCCTCCCGGAGGCAGAGGAGCGAGGGGACGATGCCGGGCCGGCGGCTGGGGGGCGGCGAAGGGGCTGAGGATGCGAGAGAAGGAGCCCCGCACCCGGCTGGTCTTCCTCCGCCATGGCCGCACCGCCTTCCCTCCGGACCGCGTCTACTGTGACGACCGAGAGGATCCAGCGCTGGACACCGAGGGGCTGCGCCAGGCCGATGAGGCGGCCCGGCTGCTGCGCGCCATCGAGCCGCTTCAGGCCGTCTATGCCAGCCCTGCCCTTCGTACTCGGATGACCGCCGCCCCGGTGGCCGAGGCTTTTGGCCTGGAGGTGCGCACCGACGAGCGGCTGCGCGAGCGGCGCTTCGGGGTCTGGGAAGGGCTCTACTTCCACGAGATCGAGGCTCGGTATCCCGAGCAGTATGCTGCTTGGAAGCGTGACAAGGCCGGCTACACCCCCGAGGGCGGGGAGACCATGCGGCAGGTGCTGGAGCGGGTGCGGGCCGCCCTGGCGGAGATCCGGGGCCGTCACCCCGGGGCCACGGTGCTGGTGGTCAGCCACGTCGGCCCCATCCGCCTGGCCCTGGCCGATGCCCTGGGGATGCCCGTGGAGGCCTATCGGCGGCTGGCCGTGGATTACGGGGCCTGCTCGCGGGTGGACTACGGCCGGACCCAGAACGACCTAGTCTACGCCAACCTGACCCTGCGGCGCCTGGGCGGCGCCCCGCTTGCCTAACCTTTTAGCTCCTTCGGAGGGTACCGGGACGGCGCGGCCCGCGCGGGCGAGCCACCCTCAGGTTCCTCGCCGCGGCCCCTTCATTTGTCATATGCCAAATGATATCAATCAGTTATCCCGTTTTTCCTGGCGCGAGCCGGTGTTTTGTCTTGACAGCGGCGGGCATAGCTGTTTTACAATGGAGCCACGACCGAACGTCGAACGTCCGGTTGCTGGTTGGGCAAGGAGGCCAGGCATTGTGGGTGCGGCCCCTTGTCGGTCAGACCCGTAGCCCGACGGGCCGGACGCATAACCACAAGACGGGAGAGCAAATGATGCGCAAGGCGAATCAGCTTCTGATCCTCGGCTCTGCCGCGACCTTGGCCTCTGGTGCCGCGCTAGCTGGCCCGCCAGTGCCTTTTGATCAGTGGTCGGTGACCAATGGGACGGTGACGGTGGACTACGGCGGCGGGGCTACCTGCCCCACGGGTTTCACGTGCGGGGCGGCCCTCACGGGCGACGGCTTTTTCCAGCGCCAGCTCACGGATAACGCCACTGGCGCCAAGTACTTCCAGACCATCGTCACGGATCTGGGCGCCACCGGGAGCCCGGCCTCCTTGTCTTTCGCCGATGAGAGCTACGTGATGCAGGGTGGTACCACCGGCATCGCGAACCAGCAGCGTATGGACAGCACCACGCCGGGTCAGGGCACCCTGACTGCCACCAGCGTTCTGAACATGGGCTGGGCCCACGCGGCCGGCTCGCCGGATGTCGACATCATGCAGACGGTGAGCGATGCGGCCACGGGGCTTACCTCGAGCATGACCTTCAAGCAGAATCGGGATACCAACGGTAATGCCACGGGCACGGCCCTGGACTTGGACCAGAGCATTGTCTTGGACGCGGTCAACAATGACAAGCAGGGCTTCGTGCTACGCAAGCGAGACGGCGACCTGAACGGCACGAGCCGCGATGCGGCGGTGGATCCGCCTTTGCTCCCTGCAGGGGCCACCCCTTCTGACAACATGAGCTGGGCTGCCACCGACAACATCCAGGTCGTGTGGATTGGCCAGGCGGTGACCACCACCGCGGGTAGCCAGGACAAATTCGGCTATCAGGGGTATACCAACTTCAGCGTGACGCCCAACGCTACTATCAGCTACTTCGACACGGCCTCCTTCGGGGACACCCCGGGCAAGGGTGGCTGGAACTGGCAGACCACGCCGTTCGGGCCTCAGCCCGTGTTCCCATGAGGGGCTTGAACGCTGCAAGGGGATGACGGGCGGCCCTTCGGGGCCGCCCGCCTTTTGTGGGGCTATGAACCCATGGGGCGGGCTGTGGTCCCTTGGCTTAGGAGGGCGGCGAGGGCGTGACCTAGCGCGCCCCGTGGCTTATGATCCGCCGGGCGTGGCTCTTCAGGGATGCCGCCCGGCGTCGACAACCCGAGGGACGGGGAGAT
>WFXX01000311.1 GCA_015490395.1 Gammaproteobacteria bacterium
CATGAGCCTGGTGCCCCTGCTGATCATCTTCATCCTGTTTTACTTCCTTCTTATCCGCCCCCAGGTCAAGCGGGCCAAGGAGCACCGCAAGATGGTGGAGGGCCTGCAAAAGGGTGACGAGGTGGTCACCAGCGGGGGGCTGCTGGGACGCATCACCGACATCGAGGACGGCCATCTCGCCTTGGAGGTGGCCGAGGGCGTGCGGGTGCTGGTGCAGAAGGCCTCGGTGAGCGCCGTGCTGCCCAAGGGCACCTTGCGCCTCAAGGGGCCAGGGCGGCGCCGCAAGGCGGGCGAGGAGGGCAGCGGGCCTGCGCAGGCCCCGGACGAGGGCGCCGCCGGCTGAGCCGGGGCCGCCCCGCGGCGGGGGCGGTCCTTCCCCCGCCCCAGCCTGCGTTGCCGAGGTGCCATGAACCGCTACCCTCTCTGGAAGAACCTGCTCATCCTCCTGATCCTGCTGGTGGGCGTGATCTACGCTCTGCCCAACTTCTACGGGGAGGACCCGGCCTTGCAGATCATGTCCACCCGGGGAGCCCCGGTGGACGAGTCCCTGGCGCAGCGGGTTCAGCTGCGGCTGCGGGAGGCGGGGTTGCCCTATCTGGCGGTGGAGCCGGGGGAGAAGGGGCTGCTGGTGCGCTTCCCCGACACCGACACCCAGCTCCGAGCCCAGGATCTCCTCCGCGAGGCCCTGGGGGAGGGCTACGTCGCGGCCCTGAACCTAGCGCCCCGCACTCCCGCCTGGCTGCAGGCCCTCGGTGCCAAGCCCATGTACCTGGGGCTGGACCTGCGCGGCGGCGTCCACTTCCTCATGGAGGTGGACATGGATGCGGTGATGGCACAGACCCAGCAGCGCTACGTGGACGACCTGCGCACCTTGCTGCGGGAGCAGAAGGTCCGCTATCTGGGCATCCTCAAGCAGCCCGACGGCTCCCTGTTGCTGCGCTTCCGCGACGAGGCCCAACGGGAGGCCGCGAGGTCCCTCATCACCAAGGAGTATCCTGAGCTGCGCCTGCTAGCCCGGGAGGAGGGTCGAGGTCCGGTCCTGGAGGCGCGCCTGACCCGGCAGGCGGCCCTGGAGGTCAGGCGCATGGCGGTGAAGCAGAACATCACCACGTTGCGCAACAGGGTCAACGAGCTAGGGGTGGCCGAGCCTATCATCCAGCAGCAGGGGCTGAACCGTGTGGTGGTGGAGCTGCCCGGGGTGCAGGACACGGCCCGGGCCAAGGAGATCCTGGGGGCCACCGCCACCCTGGAGTTCCGCCTGGTGGACACCGAGCACGACGTCGCCCAGGTCCAGGCCAGCGGGCGCGTGCCGCCGGGGACGCGGCTCTACCGGACCCGCTCGGGCGAGCCGGTGCTACTCAAGAGCCGCATCATCATCACCGGCGAGTCCATCATCGACGCCGCCTCGGGCATCGACCAGCAGACCGGGAGCCCTGCGGTGTTCATCACCCTGGACGGCAAGGGCGCGCGGGCCATGCTCGAGGCCACCAAGGACAACGTGGGCAAGCCCATGGCCGTGGTCTTCATCGAGACCAAGACCGAGACCCGGCGCGTGGACGGCGAGCTGCGGCGCCTCCGCCGCAAGGTGGAGGAGGTCATCAACGTGGCGGTGATCCGGGAGCCCCTCTCCAAGCGCTTCCAGATCACCGGCTTGGACTCCACCCGCGAGGCCCGGGACCTGGCGTTGCTGCTGCGCGCTGGTGCCTTGGCGGCCCCTATGGACATCGTCGAGGAGCGTACCGTGGGCCCCAGCCTGGGCAAGGACAACGTGGAGCAGGGCAAGCGGGCCGTGCTGGTAGGCTTCCTGCTGGTGGTGGCCTTCATGGCGCTCTACTACCGGCTTTTCGGGCTGATCGCGGATCTGGCCTTGGTGCTGAACCTGGTGCTGCTGGTGGCCCTGCTGTCCATGCTCCAGGCCACCCTCACCATGCCTGGCATCGCGGGCATCGTGCTCACCGTCGGGATGGCTGTGGATGCCAACGTGCTCATCTTCGAGCGCATCCGCGAGGAGCTGCGGGCTGGCAACACCCCCCAAGCGGCCATCCATACCGGCTATCAGCGGGCCTTCGCCACCATCGCCGATGCCAACATCACCACCCTGATCGCGGCCGTGGTCCTCTTCGCCTTCGGCACCGGACCCATCAAGGGCTTTGCCGTGACCCTGTCCCTGGGGATCCTGACCTCCATGTTCACCGCCATCATGGTCAGCAGGGCGGTGGTGAACCTGGCTTTTGGGGGCAAGCGCCGCATCAGCCGGCTTCCCATCTGAGCGGGCCGCGTGGGCCGAGGAGGGGGCATGCGTTTCCTGAGCCGGACGCCGCAGTTTGACTTCATGCGCTATCGGCGCCTGTGGATGTTCATCTCCGCGGGCCTGATGCTGCTCGCTCTCGGCTCTCTGCTGACCCGGGGGCTGGCGCTCGGCATCGACTTCACCGGGGGGACCTTGGTGGAAGTCAGCTACCCCAGGGCGGTGGAACTTAGGGCCGTGCGCGAGGCCCTAAAGCGGGCTGGTTTCCACGACGCGGTGGTGCAGCACTTCGGCACCTCGCGGGACGTGCTGGTGCGCCTGCCGCCCGATCCGGAGCGGTCCAAGGCCGATCTTAGCACTCATATCCTGCGCGCCTTGGAGGGCACGGGAGAGGTGCGGCTGCGGCGGGTGGAATTCGTGGGCCCCCAGGTAGGGGAAGAGCTCACCGAGAAGGGGGGGCTGGCCATGCTCGGGGCCTTGGCCGGCATCCTCCTCTACGTGATGATCCGCTTCGAGAAGCGCTTCGCCCTGGGTGCGGTGCTGGCTCTCGTGCACGACTCCCTGGCCACGGTGGGCTTCTTCTCGCTGACGGGGATGGAGTTCAACCTCACGGTGCTGGCCGCGGTGCTGGCAGTGATCGGCTACTCCCTGAACGACACCATCGTGCTGTTCGACCGCATCCGGGAGAACTTTCGCAAGATGCGCAAGGGGAGCACCCTGCAGGTGGTCAACGCGGCCATCAACCAGACCCTCTCGCGCACCCTGGTGACTTCTTTCACCACCTTGCTGGTGCTATTGTCGTTGGTCTTCCTCGGGGGGGAGGCGGTCCGCGGCTTCGCCGTGGCCCTCATCGTAGGCCTGGTGGTGGGGACCTATTCCTCCATCTACGTGGCCAGCTCCCTGGCCCTGGCCCTGGGGGTAAGCCGCAAGGACCTCATGCCGGTGAAGAAGGAGGGGGCCCCGGACGCCCAGCTCTGAGCGGGCCGCTGCTGGTCCGGGCCGGGCTTAGGCGCTGGCGCGCCCGGCAGCGGCAGTGGCCTCGACTGGCCTCTCTCGGCGGGGCTCCTCCTCGGCCAGCTCCACCCGGTTGCGGCCCAGGCGCTTGGCCCGGTAGAGGGCTCGGTCCGCCCGCTCGATGAAGGCCTCTGGGCTCTCGCCCGGGCGGTACAGGGCCAGCCCCGCCGAGAAGGTGGGCAGGGGCAGGGGCCGGCCGCCGTGCTCGAAGGTTGTCTCCGCCGCCCGCTTCTGGACCTTGGCCAGGGCCCGGGCCGCCCCCTCGGTGTGGGTGTTGGGCAGCAGCACCGCAAACTCCTCGCCCCCATAGCGGGCCACCATGTCGTGATGGCGGAACACGGCCAGCACCTGGGCGGCGTAGGTCCGCAGCACCTCGTCGCCCGCGGCATGCCCGTGGCGGTCGTTGACGGCCTTGAAGCCGTCGAGGTCCAGCAGCGCCAACGAGAGGGGGTGGCCGTAGCGCTGTACCCGTCCCACCTCCTCCTGCAGCCGGCGCAGGAACGCCCGGCGGTTGGGCAGGCCAGTGAGCTCGTCGGTCAGGCTCAGCAGATGGATGCGGGCCAGTTCCTCGGTAAGGCGGCGGCTGTCGGCCTCGATGACCTGGAGCTGGCTGCCGGCGTCCTCCAGCTGCGCGTTCAGCCGCTCCTGAGCCTCCAGCAGCCGTTCCATTTCCGCGATCAGGCGGGCGCGAGCAGCTTCCTCCTCCGCGTCGGAACGGCGCAGCCGAGCGAGGCCCTCGCGCAGGGTGGCGGCAAAGGCCTCGCTGTTGCGGCGGCAGTGGGTGATCTGCTCGGCCAGGATTCGCTGGATGCGTTGGATGCCGAGGCGCTTCTCGTCCAAGTGGCGCCGATACCGCAGGTCCACCCGCTGTTCCTCCGGCCCCGGTGCCGGCCCGCCCCCTCCCTCGGCGGGCGTATTGGCGGCCGCTCTGGGCGAGGCAGCCTCGGTGGGGGCCGCGGGGACGCCTCCCCCTTCCAGCTCGGCCAACAAGGGGCGTAGCGCTTCCTCCAGGGCCTGCGCCCCGGCGCGGGCCAGCTCCCCTGCGTGGGCCTCCAGCAGCCGGCGCAGGCCCGCCACCTCATCGGGATCCAGGGGCGGCTGCAGCCGGGCCTGGAGCAGGCGCAGGTGCAGCCGCTGGGGGGAGCCCTCGGGTAGGGCCTGGGCCCAGCGCTCCAGCAGCAGCCCCGTCAGGGCGGCGTAGGCCTCTTGCACCTCCAGGCACCATGCCTCCTGTCGCGCCAGAATGGCCTCCAGATGGCCGTAGAGGACTTTGCCCGCCCGGTCCCGCCGCAGGGGCTCGAGAAGCCGCAGCAGCCGGTGACGGGGAGGGCCCTCTCCGGACGGAGGTGGGATCGGCGATGACATGAGCGCTGCCTCGCCGGCGGCAACGCCGGCCGTCGGTCCAGGCCCGGGGGCACGACCCCAGGCTCCTACTGTGCTACGGCCCGGCTCCAGCCGGGCCATCCGGGGGACCTGCACCGCGCCCTGCGGTCCCAATTGCCATTATAACGGCCTCCCAGGGCGCTGCGGGGCGCAGGCGCTTTCCGGTATCATTTTCTCCCTTTAGCCTGGAGACGCGACGGGGGTTCCATGTTCACCAGAGACATGCGCATCGCCGGCTTCGACGACGCCCTGTGGACAGCCATGCAGGAGGAAGCCCGGCGCCAGGAGGAGCACCTGGAGCTCATCGCCTCGGAGAACTACGCCAGCCCCCGGGTCCTGGAGGCCCAGGGCTCCCTGCTGACCAACAAGTACGCCGAGGGCTATCCGGGGCGGCGCTACTACGGCGGCTGCGAGTTCGTGGACATCGCCGAGCAGCTGGCCATCGAGCGGGCTCGGGAGCTGTTCGGTGCCCACTACGTCAACGTCCAGCCCCACTCCGGCTCCCAGGCCAACTGCGCGGTGTACATGGCCCTCATGGAGCCCGGCGAGACCATCCTGGGGATGAGCCTGGCCCACGGTGGGCACCTGACCCACGGGGCCAAGGTCAACTTCTCGGGGCGCCTCTACCACGCCGTCCAGTACGGGCTGGACGAGCGCACGGGGGAGATCGACTACGATCAGGTGGAGGCCCTGGCCCGGGAGCACCGTCCCAAGGTGATCGTGGCCGGCTTCAGCGCCTATTCCCGCATCGTGGACTGGGAGCGCTTCCGCGCCATCGCGGACGAGGTCGGCGCCTACCTGGTGGTGGACATGGCCCATGTCGCAGGCTTGGTGGCCGCCGGGCTCTATCCCAGCCCGGTGGGGATCGCCGATGTCACCACCACCACCACCCACAAGACTTTGCGGGGGCCCCGCGGCGGGATGATCTTGGCGCGTCCCAACCCGGACATTGAGAAGCGGCTCTCCTCCTTGGTCTTCCCGGGGATCCAGGGCGGACCCCTGATGCATGTCATCGCCGCCAAGGCGGTGGCCTTCAAGGAGGCCTTGCAGCCGGAGTTCCGGGCCTACCAGGAGCAGGTGGTGGCCAACGCCCGCACCATGGCCCAGGTGATGATGGAGCGTGGCTACCGCGTGGTCTCCGGGGGCACCGACAACCACCTCTTCCTGGTGGACCTCATCGACAAGGAGCTCACTGGCAAGGACGCGGAGGCGGCCCTGGGGGCAGCCCACATCACCGTGAACAAGAACACGGTGCCCAACGACCCGCGCTCGCCCTTCGTCACCAGCGGCATCCGCATCGGCACCCCGGCGGTGACCACCCGGGGGCTGCGGGAGGAGGAGGTGCGCCAGCTGGCCGGCTGGATCTGCGACATCCTGGACGACCCGGCGGATCGCACCACCATCGACTGGGTGCGGGGGCAGGTCCTGGAGCTCACCCGCCGCTTCCCCGTGTATCAGCGGTGAGCCGCGGCCGGAGGGCCGGATGCACTGCCCCTTCTGCGGCGCCGAGGACACCCGGGTGGTGGACTCCCGGCTGGCCAACGAGGGCCACGCGGTGCGGCGGCGGCGCATCTGCCAGGCTTGCGGCGAGCGTTTCACCACCTACGAGACGGCCGAGCTGGGGCTGCCGGCCATCGTGAAGCGGGACGGGCGGCGAGAGGCCTTCCAGGAGGGCAAGCTGCGTGCGGGGATGCAGCGGGCCCTGGAGAAGCGGCCGGTGGACACCGAGCGGGTGGAGGTGGCTCTGACCCGCATCAAGGCGCGGCTCCGAGCCTGCGGGGAGCGGGAGGTCCCCTCCCGGCGCCTGGGGGAGTGGGTGATGGAGGAGCTGCGAGGGCTGGACGAGGTGGCCTACGTGCGCTTCGCCTCCGTCTACCGTCGCTTCCAGGATGTGAGCGCCTTCCAGGAGGAGATCGAGCGCCTGCGCCGCCAGCCCCCGCCGCACCTGGCGCGGCAGCAGCTCACCCTGCTGCCCGAGGAGGCCCCCCGCCCGCCCCGCCGGGGGCGCCGGCGCTGAGGGCCGCGGGCCTCCCGTGGACCGTCCCATGGCCGCCTTCAGCGCCGAGGATCATCGCCACATGGCCCGGGCCCTGCGCCTGGCCGAGCGGGGCCTGTACACCGCCCATCCCAACCCCCGGGTGGGCTGCGTGCTGGTGCGCCACGGGCGGGTGGTGGGCGAGGGCTGGCACTGCCGGGCCGGGGAGGCCCACGCCGAGGTCCGCGCCCTGGAGGCGGCCGGGGAGCTGGCGCGTGGGGCCACCTGCTACGTCACCCTGGAGCCCTGCGCCCACCACGGCCGCACCCCGCCCTGCGCCGAGGCCCTGGTGCGGGCTGGGGTGGCCCGGGTGGTGGCCGCCGTGGAGGACCCGGATCCGCGCACGGCGGCCACCACCCGGGCCACCCCAGCCCGCAC
>WFXX01000312.1 GCA_015490395.1 Gammaproteobacteria bacterium
GATTATAACGCCACCCCCCCGGCCACGCCCCCGAAGCCGCCGGGAGGGGGGCGCAGCAGGGCCAGGTGCCGGCGGGCCTCCAGGCCCGGCACCGCCAGGGGGTGGACCTCCACCGCCCAGCCAGGAGGCAGGAGCTCCAGGGTCTCGGCGGCGGGCTCCTTCCCGAGCAGCACCAGGAGCTTGCCCTCTGGCTTGGCTATCAGATGCCCCAACCGGGGCGGCAGCTCCGGAAGGGGGGCTACCGCTCGCGCCAGCACGGTGGCAAAGGGTGGCGCCCGGTAGCGCTCCACGCGGGCCTGGACCACCTCCACGTGCCCCAGCCCCAGCTCCAGCACCGCCTGGCGGACGAAGCGCACCTTCTTGCCCACGCTGTCCAGGAGCACGAAGCGCAACCCAGGCCGCCAGACCGCCAGGGGGATGCCCGGCAGGCCGGCCCCCGTGCCCACGTCCAGCACCCGAGGGCCACGCACCCAGGGCAGCACGGCCAGGCTGTCGAGCAGGTGCCGGTCGATCATGGCGGCGGGGTCGCGCACCGCGGTGAGGTTGTAGGCCCGACCCCAGCGGGCCAGGAGCCCCAGGTAGCGCAAGAGGGCCTCTACCCGGGCCGGCTCAGGCTCCAGGCCCAGGGCACTTAGGCCCTCCTCCAGGCGCCGGCGCACCGGCCCCCGGATGGCGTGGGCGGGCTTCTCGGGCGGCAGGGGCATCGCCCCTACCCTCTCAAAAAAGGGCGCCCCCGGAAAGGGCCCGCTCAGGGCAGGCGCAGCCAGCCCACGGTGCCGGTCTGGCGGCCGAAGGTCTGGGCCCGTGCCGCCCCCTCCATGAGGGCGGCGGCCACATCCGGGGCGGCGGCAGGCCCCTGAGCCCGCCAGCTGCAGCCACCCGCCAGGCAGCACATGGTCCCCGCCGCTCCCATCCCCCTGCCCCGCACGTCGAGACCCAGGGCGCACAGGGCCTCGCGGATGCGCTCGGCCGCCACCCGTCCCCCCTCGGCCGGGGTCTCGGGCAGGAGCACGGCCAGCTCCGCCTCCTCCAGGCGGGCCACCACGTCGGAGGCGCGCACCGTGCGGCGCAGCACCTCCGCGGCCGAGCCCAGGAGGGCATCCACGAAGGCCTCGCCGTGCCGCCGACGCAAGGGCTCCAGCCCCTCGAGACGCAGCCTCAGCAGCGACAGCGGCTGGCGGCTGCGCCCGTGACGGGCCACCTCGGTCACCAGCAGAGCGTCGAAGCGACGCCGGTGCACCAGGGCCGTGAGGGGGTCCAGATGGGAGAGCTCGGCCAGGCGGGCGCAGGCCTGCTGCAGCTCCTCGGCCAGGCGCTCCCGCTCGGCCAGGGCCCGCTCCAGGCGCCGCAGGCGCTCCTCGGGGGGCAGCGCGCCCGCCTCCCGCACCCCACCCAGGAGGGGCACGTGACCCCGGCTCCGGATGGCCTCCAGGGGGGGCAGGGGACGCAGGGACAGCGCCAGGAGGGCAGCGTCCCGGGCCACCTCGGCGGGCAGGGCCTCGAGGAGCGCCTCGGTGCGCCCGGGGGGCAGGCCGAGCCAGTCCTGGGCCCGCTGCCGGGCGCGGGCCAGGGCCAAGGGGGCGTCGGCGGCGGTGTACACGGCGGCCATCCAGTCGGCGCAGGCGGCCAGCCGGGCCCGATCCCGCAGGGCCGGCTCCAGGCCCTCGCCGCCCTCGTGGTGAGCGGCCACGGGCAGGACCAGCTCCTCGGGCAGGCCCCAGCGGCGAGCCAGCCAGCCCCCCGCCTCGTCGTGGCCCCAACCAAAGCGCTCCCGCTCCAGCTCCAGCCGTTCGTCGGGGAGGGCCTCCCGCAGGCGGCCAGCCTCTCGGGCTACCGCAGGCCGCAGGGCCAGGAGGGCCAGCAGCCCCAGGTCCTGGAAAAGACCCAGGGTGAAGCCCTCCGCTGGCTCCAGCCCCGCCTCCCGGGCCAGCAGCCGGGCCGCCGCGGCGCGCAGGAGGGCGTCCTCGCGCAGGGGCAGGGGGTCCAGGTCCCGCAGGCGGGGATAGCGCAGCACCTCCCGCGCCATGAACACCAGGGCCAGGTGACGCAGGGCCTGGTGGCCCAGGAGCACCAGGGCCTGGTCCAGGCGCCCCACGGGGCGGCGCAAGGCGAACAGGGGCGAGTTCACCAGGCGCAGGATCTGGGCCGCCAACGCCGGGTCGGCGGCCACGATGCGCTCCAGGTCCCGAGCGGTAACGGCCGGATCGGCGCAGGCGCGCACGATGCGCGAGGCGGCCTCCGGCGGGGTGGGCAGATCCCGGGGCTCGAGCCCCTCCAGCCCCGCAACAGGCGCTTGGGCACTCATGAGGCTCTTCTAGGCTCGTTCTGGCCACAGGTGCGCCCCTGCTCCGGGGACGCACCTGCCTGAGGGGTCCTTCTCCCTTAACGGCCGCAAGCCCCTGTTCCTTGAAGGGAAGCCGTGCCCGAACTGCCCGAGGTGGAAGCCTTTCGGCGGGCCTCGGGCGGCCCGTGGCCTGGGGCTGGCTTCTGCCCCAGCACCACCCGAGGCGCTGCCCCCCGCTGCCAGCTAAAAAAAGGCCGGCGCGAGGCCGGCCTAAGGGGGAAGGGATCGGCAGGACGGGGACGTCCCCGCCTGGTGCCCATGGCGCGGCCTATCCGGACCGGGCCCCCAGCGCCAAGCCTGGAACAGGCGCCCGTCCCAGCGACCCTCCAGCACCAGGCGCTGGCCCGGCGGCAGGGCAGGGGCCCCGGGCCCCAGCCCCACGGCCACCGGTGGCCCGGGCCGGGGCCCGGACGGCCACCACCCGGCGGGCGAGATCCGCCCGGGCCCAGGCCCGCAGGACACGGCTGAGGCCGTCGGGCAGGACCAGGCGAGGGCGTGCAGGCCGGAGACCGGGTCGTAGGCGAGGCGGGCCAGGTCGAAAGCCACCCCTAGCACGCTCACTCGGCTTGGGAGCCCCGGCAGCCGGCCTCCACCATCGCCTCGTGCAGCCGCCAACACAAGCAGGGAACCGCAGCCATGGCCCGTTCGCGCCTCCGTCAGGAGCCGTCGTGCGCGCACGACTCATCCCTGCCATGCTCTGTCTCTCAATGCTCTCTCTCAATGGGGGGCACCCTTGGCGGGGGCGTCCCAGGCCTGGGCCGGGTGCCATCCCCGGCCCGTCCACGCCCGGGCCCCGCACTTCAGCCCGCGGGATCCTTGGCCTCCAGGCGCAGGGCGGTCACCTCTGCAGTCCCGTCTCGGGTGCCGTAGACCTCTACCCGGTGATTCACGAGAAGCGCCACGCCGCTGGCGGTGTCGAAGGCGGTGTTGACGTTCAGCGACGCCGGCACGCCCACGCTGGTAGCCCGCCTGTCCCGGAACAGGGTGGTGGCGGTGAGCTTGACGGCCACCTCGCCCGAGGCCGTCCGGACCCGGACGGTCCGGGCGGAGGCGTCCACGCCCACGATGGGGCCCTCCACCTCCACCGTCACCATCGCCTGGGCGCCGCCGGAGGCCGCCGGGCGCTTGACCTCCACCTTCCGGGCCACCAGCACGCCGCCCGCATCCAAGCGGCCCTCCACCTCCACCAGGGCGCCGTCGCCCAGGCCGGTGGGGAAGGAGGCGCCCGAGCCGGCGTGGTCGTCGCCGTGCTCGTCGCCATGACCGCCCTCGGACTCGGTGCGGGCGTTGGCGTAGTGCACGGTCACGCCCTGGACCACGAAGGTCCGCGCGCCGGCGTCGAAGCCGGAGACCAGCCCGGTGAGCTCCACCTCGCCGGAGCCGTGATCGCCCTCGTCACCGGCGCGGCGGCGGTGCAGCTCCTGCTCGAAGGAGCCCTCGGCCAGCTCCACCTCGGTGGCGGTGAAGCGCCTGCTCACGGCATCGTCCAAGCGGCCCTCGACTTCCACGGCCACACCGTCAGCCATGCCCTGAGGGGCGATGGCCACCGGGTCCAGGCTCACGTGGAGGAAGGCCTGGGCGTTAGCCAGGCCGGCGGGGGCCAGGTCGAAGGTCCCGGCGGCGGCGTCCCAGTTCCGCACGATGCCGCGGACCGTATGGCGGGCCACGCCCTGGGGCGCGGTGGTCTTGATTTCGATGCGGGTGGCGAGGATCCGCCCCGAGGCATCCGGCAGGCCGCTCACCTCCACGCCGGTGACTTGCTTGTTCTGGATGGCCTGCTGGAGGCCGGCCAGATCGGTCACTTGGAAGGCACCGTCCTCCACGGCGAAGACGGTGAGGTCATCCACCCGCACGGTGCGCCCCAGCAGCTCGAAGGTGCTGGCCGCAAGGTCGATGTTGGCCGGCAGGCCGGTGCCGCTGCCGTCGTCCCAGGCGGCCAGGTCGCTCCAGTAGACCACCCGCTGGGCCTGGACCTGACCGTTGGGCAAGCTGGCGCCGGCCACCACGGTGACCTTCATGCCCTCGCCCAGCTCGTCCTGGGAGGCCACGGGCCGGCCGTTGACGATGACCTGCCCGCTAGCCAGGGCTTGGTCGATGTCGTACTGGACGCCGTTGACGAAGATGCTGCCGAAGGCGGTGATGGGCCCGGTGCTCACCTGCCCAGCGGCCACCGTGCCGCCACCGGAGGCCGCGGAGCCGTCGCTCAGGCTACCGCTGTCACCACAGGCAGCGAGCCCGGCCGCGGCCAGGAAGGTCAGTGCAAGCTGGGTGCTATTGCGCATGGCTGTCGCCTCCTCTAAGGTCTCTACGTTCCCATGGTCGCGGGCGCTACGCGCCCGGATCCGTCGGCAAGCCCTTGCCTGCTCCTTCCCTTCCCTCAACCCTCAGGGCCCCGCAGGGTCCTTGGCCTCCAGCCGCACCGCGGTGACGGTGCCACCCTGGAGATAGCCCTTGACCTCCAGCAGCTCCCCGAGCCGTAGGGCGGCGGGGCCGTCGCCGAAGGCCGTGCCCAGGTTCAGCGGCTCGTCGATGCCGTCGCGCTCGTCCTTGAAGACGGTGCCGACGTCGGGCCGCACCACATAACGCTGGCCCTGGTAAGTGACGGTGACGGTGCGTGCGCGCCGGTCCACGTCATCGATGCGCAGCTCGTCCCAATCCACGAAGACAGCCTGGGCGTCGCCCCCACCGGCGCCACCCGGGGCGCCCGCGGCCGGGCCCTCGACCGAGACCGTCCGAGCGCTTACCAGAGGCTCGCCGAAGGCATCGGTGGTCAGGTCACCCTCCACCTTCACCCGGGCCCCCTCGGCTAAGCCGAAACCATACTCGTCCTCCACAGTCGCCCCGGCGCAGCCCACGGTCACGCCGGCCAGGACGAAGCGGCAGCCGGTCTGGCCCACGGAGCCGGTCAGCGAAGAGACCAGACCCTCGAGCTCGGCCTCGCCGTCGCCCGAGGCCAGGCGCTCCGCGGCCCGGGCCTTGACGTGGGCCTCGTCCGGCTCGATGCGCGAGGCGACGAAGAGGCCGCCCGCGTAGCTGCCGCGCACCCGGACCGGCAGGCCGTCCCGGAGGGCCGGGACCGTGCCCCGGAGGTTGGAGGCGTCCACCTGGATCCCGCGCAGCTCGAAGAAGGTCCCGTTCGGATCCAGCCTGGCCACGAGCCCGCGCAGCTCTTGCTCCGCTGGGGGCTGCTGCTTGCGCTCGATGCGGGTGGCGTGGAGCACGCCCTGGGGATCCTCCAGGCCGCTGACCTCCACCCAGTCGCCTGGCTGGAGGCCGGCCAGCGTGGTGCCCGCGGGCTCCAGGACCGCGGTGCCGGGGACCTGGACCGTCACGCCCAGCACGCTCAGGGTGCCGGCCTGGACATCCACCGCCTCCACGGGGCCCAAGAGGTCGCCGGCATAGTCCACCCGCAGGGCCTCGCCCGGCACGTAGCCGTTGGCGTTGAGGCCCGACCCCTTGCGGCCCTCCACGGTGACCATCATCCCGAGGGCCAACGCCTGCTGATCGGCCTCACGGCCGTTGACGTAGACCCGCGCGTCGGGACCGAGCTCGTACTCCACGCCCCCCACCACGATGGAGCCGAAGGCGGTGATGGGCCCGGAGCTGATGCCCGTGCCCCCGATGCCGCCGCCGGCGAGCTGGCCGGCATCCCCACAGGCCGCCAGCAGAGCCGCCGCCAGCAGGGCCAGAGTCCCCGCACCACGGGCCACACGGCCCGTCCTTCCACCCTTGCGCTCAACGCCGCTCATCTTCGGCTTCCTCGTCGTAGTCCGCCTCGAAGTAGTACACGCCCACCCCGGCGCGCTTGCGGCCGGTGCCGGTCACGGCCGGGTTGACGTCGCGGTCCCGCTCGGCCAGCCAGGCGTTGAGCTCCTCCAGCAAGGCCTGGCCCCGCTCCCGGGCCAGCCGCCGGAGCTCCGGCAGGGCCTCGGCCGGCAGGTTGTCGTACATGACCTTGCGCTGGAAGCGGCGCGCCTCCGGCTCCCGGGCCTGGAGGTTGTGGTCGATGGTCTCGATCAGGTCCGCCACATCCACGCCCAGGATGGCCAAGCGATCCGCCTCGGCCGCAGGCACGTAGCCGCGGGTGCGCAGCACCACCCGTCCCTCGGCGTCCCGCGCCACCGCGCCCACCCGCTCCAGCTCGTCCAGGAGGGCCCGAGGGGTCATGTCCCCGCTGTAGGCCCGCACCAGCTCGGCGAAACCGCCCTCACCCTCTACCGGCAGGGGACGGGGAGACCCGTCAGGGGCCCGGAAGCGGGGATCCCGCAGCCAGCCGCCGATGACCCGGGCACCCCGGTGGTAGCGCTCCAGGGCCTCCGTGGCCTCCACCGGCGGGAGGGCCAGGAGGCGGTGGACCTCCTTGCGGGTCAGGCCGGTGAGCACCGAGATGCGAGTCTGGGTCTGCTTGCGCCCCGGCAGGGCGAAGTCCCGTCGGGCCACGTCCACGTAGACCCGCTTGGCCAGCTCGGCGAAGGCCCCGTAAGGCACCCCATTGCGCAGCAGGATGCGCACCAGGGGGCGCAGCACCCGTATCACGGTGGAGGCCAGTGCCTGGCTGAGCTGCATCGGTCTCGTGCCCTCTCCGCTCCTGTCTTTGGGAAATTATTCCCAAATATGGGCTGTCCGTCAACCCCTCCCCGCCCCGGCGGGGCTGACAGCGGCAGCGGGGCGTGCTTTGATGGCCCTACCGGCGGTGAAAGCCAGAGCCGGAGGAGGGAGCCATGGCCGGGAGAGGGAGCCTGATCAGGCGCTGGGGCGGGGCGGCAGCCCTGCTGGTGGCAGGGGGAGCCCTGGGGGCGGTGTCGGCACCCCAAGCCCCGGAGACTCCGGCGGGGCGGCCGGAGGTGGCCCCGCGGCTGTGGCCGGCAGTGGAGCGTCTGCTGGAGCTCAGCGGGCTGCGGGACCAGCTCCGGGCAGCGCCCGAGCTGGTGGCCCAGGAGGCCGAGGCCCGCGCCGGGCCCGTCCCCCCCGAGCGCCGCCGGGCCCTGGCGGCGGCCCTGAGGCAGGCCTACGACCCGACGCGCCTCGAGGCGGACGTGCGCGCGGCCCTGGCCCGCTCCCTGGCGGGGGAGGAGGCGCGCCTGGAGCGGGCCCTGGCCCTGATGGCCTCCCCCGTGGCCCGGCGCATGGCGGAGCTGGAGGAGGCGGCGGCCCGCCCCGAATCCCAGGCCGAGCTGGAGCGCTTCCTGGCTGGGCTCTCCTCGGCTCCCCCGCCCCCCGGGCGCCGGCAGCTGGTGCGCCGGGTCATGACGGCCCAGCAGGCGGTGGAGGCCCTGCTGGATCTTCAAGAGGCGACCTTCCGGGGCATGGTGGCGGCCTTCAACCCCGCCCTGCCTCCGGAGCGGCGGCTGGAAGGGGAGGCACTGGCGGAGACCCTTCGCGAGATGCGCCGCCGGGCCCGCCCCCAGGTGGAGCGCTTCCTGGAGGGAAGCCTGCTCTACACCTACCGGGAGGCCAGCGACGCGGAGCTGGAGCGCTACGCCCGCCTCCTGGAACGGCCTGAGGCCCAGTGGGCCACGCGCATCCTGCTCCAGGCCCTGGAGGAGGCCATGGGGGAGGCCGCCCGGCGGGCGGGCCAGGCCATGCGGCGGCTGCGCGAGGCCGAGGGTCCCTTCTGAGCCAGGCCCCCGCCCTCGGGGCTCAGGCGGCCTCGCCTCCCGCGCGCCGGGCCATCCCGCCCAGCCGCCGCAGGTGCACCAGGAGGAGGGAGACGGCGGCGGGCGTCACCCCCGGCAGGCGGGCCGCCTGGCCCAGGGTGAGGGGCCGGGCCTGCTCCAGGCGCTCCCGCACCTCCCGGGACAGGCCCCGCACCTGCCCGTAGTCCAGGTCCTCGGGCAGCGGGGTCTCCTCGTGGGCCCGGGCCCGGCGGATCTCCTCCTCCTGCCGGCGGAGATAGCCCTCGTAGCGAGCCTCGGTCTCCAGCTGCGCCCCCACGGCAGGCGCCACCCCGGGCCCGGCCCCGGGCAGGCCCATCAGGGCCTCGTAGCGCACCCCCGGGCGGCGGAGCAGCTCCCAAAGGGTGGCCTCCCGAGCCAGGGGGGCGCCTAGCACCTCCCGCGCCGCGGCCTCCGGGATGGCCCCGGGCCGCAGCCAGGTGGCCCGCAGGCGCTGGCGCTCCCGCTCCAGGGCTTCGCGCTTGGCCTCAAAGGCCCGCCAGCGCGCCTCGTCCACCAGGCCCAGCTCCCGGCCGATGGGGGTCAGGCGCAGGTCCGCGTTGTCCTCCCGGAGCAGCAGCCGGTGCTCGGCCCGGGAGGTGAACATGC
Source organism: Gammaproteobacteria bacterium (assembly GCA_015490395.1). GTDB lineage: Bacteria > Pseudomonadota > Gammaproteobacteria > DRLM01 > DRLM01 > S141-70. The sequence goes on from WFXX01000312.1 coordinate 8,608, forward strand.
GGTAGGGCTCGGGGGCGCCCCGGGTGACCAGGTCGTCCACCAGCACCCCCAGGTAGGCCTGGTCCCGGCGGGGCCACCAGGGCTCCAGGCCCAGGGCCTGGCGGGCGGCGTTGAGCCCGGCCAGCAGGCCCTGAGCGGCGGCCTCCTCGTAGCCAGTGGTGCCGTTGATCTGCCCGGCCAGGTAGAGCCCGGCCAGGTACCGGGACTCCAGGGTGGGCCTCAGGTCCCGGGGGTCGAAGCAGTCGTACTCGATGGCGTAGCCGGGGCGGGTGATGCGGGCCTGCTCCAGGCCAGGGATGGAGCGCACCAGCGCCTCCTGCACCTCGTAGGGCAGGCTGGTGGAGATGCCGTTGGGGTAGACCTCCCGGGTGTCCAGCCCCTCAGGCTCCAGGAAGACCTGGTGGCCCTCCCGCTCCGGGAAGCGGGTGACCTTGTCCTCGATGGAGGGGCAGTAACGGGGACCGGGGCCCTGGATGGCCCCGGTGAACAGGGGTGAGCGGTCCAGGGCGGCGCGCACGATCTCGTGGGTGCGGGCCGTGGTGCGGGTGATGTGACAGGGGACCTGGGGCGGGTGCTCCTCCGGCCGGCCCAGGAAGGAGAAGACGGGCACCGGATCGTCTCCCGGCTGGACCTCCAGGCTGGAGAAGTCGATGGTGCGCCCGTCCAGGCGGGGGGGCGTGCCGGTCTTGAGGCGCATGGGGCGCAGGGGGAGCTCGCGCAGACGCGCGGCCAAGGCGTTGGCGGGCGGGTCCCCCGCCCGGCCGCCGGCCAGGCGCACCTGCCCCACGTGGATGCGCCCCCCGAGGAAGGTGCCCGTGGCCAGGACCACCGCCCGGGCCCGCAGGGCCAGGCCCAGCTGGGTGCGCACACCCACCACCCGCTGCCAGGCCGACCGCACCCTCTACAGGCGGGCGGTGCGCGCGGCCCTGGAGGCCCGGGAGGGCCTGGAGCTGCTCCAGCAGGCCGTGGAGGACCTGCTGGTGGAGGGGGAGCGGGTGGTGGGTGTGCGCACCCAGCTG
>WFXX01000313.1 GCA_015490395.1 Gammaproteobacteria bacterium
TCATTGAAGCGCAGGTTGCCCGGGCCCTTATCGTGGCCCGGCTCTTGGTGATCCGCGGCAGAACGCCGCGGCCTCATTGAAGCTGGTGGCAGGTCGCGCGGAGGGAAGCGGCGCATGCAGGTGATCCGCGGCAGAACGCCGCGGCCTCATTGAAGCGCAGGTTGCCCGGGCCCTTATCGTGGCCCGGCTCTTGGTGATCCGCGGCAGAACGCCGCGGCCTCATTGAAGCTTACATTTTTGCTACGTTTGAGCAAAAACCGTCGACGTGATCCGCGGCAGAACGCCGCGGCCTCATTGAAGCGTGCTTGCCTGCCACAGGGCAGTGGCTGCGGTCCTTTCCGTTCGGGCGCGCTGCTCTGCCGGAGGGCTGGGGCTGATTTCCGGTGAGATCGAGGTTCGCCGTCGGCTGGCCGGACCCCGGCCGGGGGGGTGTCCCGGAACGAAAGGGGTGGCTACGGGCCGGAGCGTGCGGCTATCCTGGCCGGGTCGCTGACGTCGGCGGACGTTGCGTGCCGCGCCGTTTGATCGCGCGGGAGGGCGTGGACAGGTGTAAGTGCAAAAATCTCTGGGCCACCTGGCAAGAACGGCAAGAATAAGGCAAGAAAAAGAAAAGGCGGAGCCGCTGCCGGCTCCGCCTCCCGCCTTCACGGCTCCCGCTGGGTCCTGGGGATCGGGCGGGACGATCGGTCCAGGCTGCCGTCGAGAGCCAAGGCGTGAATCGTGGCATCTCACATGGCTGAGGCCTTGGTCCGGGACGGACGCGGTTCCCAGCCCGCGATAGCTGGCCGCCCCCTTGCGGGGCCCCCGGAGCGGCTCACCATCGCCGATTACCTGGGTCAGGCGAAGGGCGATGGGTCATTGCCTCCTACCTCCCCCTCCGGGGAGGCTCCCAAGGCCTCCAGATCCAGCCTAGCCCCGCCGCGCGGGGCCGTCAACCAGGAGATCGGCCCCGGGGCGGAGAGCCTGAGACGGCCGGCCGAGCCCGAGGCGCCGGCCCCGAGAGAGGGCAGGGACCCACTGGCCGAGGTGGTGCGCCTCGTCGCGGAGCGGCGCCGGCGCGAGCTGGAGGACGCCGTCCGGAAGGCCACCGCGAGCTGGAAGAACGCCCCGGCGGTGCGGCTGGTGCGCTCGGCTGATGAGCTGCCCTTTGAGGCCCCGCCGGACGTGGAGGGGGCCTGGCACCAGGGCACCGTCTACCTGGTCACCGACAACTTGCGCGACGGCGAGCACGCCGCCCGCGTGCTGGTGCACGAGGCCGTGGGCCACGGCGGGGTGCGGGCCCTGCTGGGCGAGCACCTCCACCGGCTGCTGGACGACGTCTGGCGCGCCTACGAGGCCGGCAAGCTCCGGGAGCGGGACGCCCGGCTCGACCTGCGGGCCATCGCCCGGGACTACGACCTGGACCTGTCCAGGCCGGAGGGCCGGCGCCTGGCGGCGGAGGAGTACCTGGCCCGCCTGGCGGAGGAGGGACGCGAGAACAGCTTCCTGCAGCGCCTGCTGGTCCAGGTGCGCAACTGGCTGCGCAAGGTCTTCCCGGGCCTGCGGGTCTCGCGGGCGGAGCTGGTCGACATCGTGGCCCGGGCCAGGGGAGCTGTGGAGCGGGGAGCGGCGCGGCAGGCATCCGGCGGACGGGGGCCGGCCCGCCCGCGCGCCGAGGAGAGGCCCGCGATGGCCCGGCCGCGGGAGGAGGGGCCGCGGCCCGAGGTCGAGGACGAGATCCGGGCGGTGCTGCGGGGCAAGACCCTGGACCGTCCGCTGCAGGTCGGCCGCACCCCTCGGGTGCTGCGGGCGCTGGGGGCCCCGGACGCGCCACTGAACGTGGCCGAGGGCGTGCTGTGGAAGGCCGTGGACAAGCACGGCATGACGCCCTCCGAGATCGTGGCTGCCGTGCGGGGGCTCTACAGGCCGGTGATGGTGTTCGACTCCGCCACCGCCCCGGACGCTCTGGTCGCTATCGTGGAGGCCGAGAGCCGGGGGCGGCCCGTGGTGGCGGCCGTCCATCTGAGGCGTGGCGAGCGCGCCTTGGTCAACAGGATCGCCAGCATCCACGGGAAGGACTCGCCCGCGTTTGTTAGGCGCTGGGTCGAGGAAGGTCTGCTCAGGTACGTGGACGAAGAAAGGATCGGCCCCTGGTCCATGTCCATAGGGCTCTACTTGCCCAAGGAGGGACTCAGGGGCCGAGGTAACACCAGAGTACTGCGTGCGCGCGACGTTTTCAAGAGGGATGTCGGCCAGAGTGGCCCCCGCTTGAGCCGGCCCGGGCGCGGCGCGCCTCCGGAGGGCCCGGATGACCCCAAGTACCGGATCCGTCGGGAATTTCTTTCGTGGAGCGCCTCCGGGAGGCTGCCGACTGGGTGGAGCGTGCGGTCAACCCGGTGGCGAGCCTGCCGCGGGCCGGGGAGTACTACCTGGAGCGCCGCTACCGGGCCCTGGGCCGCATCGAGGCCGCCGACCGCCTGGCGGGGGAGATCCGCAAGCTCCTGCAGGGCGGCACGCCCGAGGACCGGCAGGCGGCCTACCGGTACCTGACCACCCCTGGGGCCCGGCCGGACGGCATCCGCGACCCGCGGGTGCGCGAGGGCGCGGTGCGGGCCAAGCAGCTCATCGACCGCATCGGGGACGAGCTGGTCCGCCGCGGGCTGCTGAGCCCGGAGTTCGCTACTGGGCGGCCTAGGCTATAGAGTTCCGGCGCGAGAACAGGTGCGCCTTGAACTCGGAAAAGCCAGTGAGGCGCGGCTCTATCGAGCTTGATTTTCTAAATAATAATCGTTATCATTATATTTACCGCGATTTGGAGATGGGCGTGAGGATGGCGATGGTCTTCTCCGTGCTGATCTGGATGGATGATGGTGATCCTTGCCTGGGGATCATGGACGCAAGCACCGGTCAGCTCCGTCAATGGTGGCGTTTACAAAAGCTGCCTTGTGTGGATTTTGAGGAGTGTGTTCCTCTGTGCCACCGAGGGGCAGTGGATGCGAAGGGCCAAGTGATAGATCTACAGCATTTGATTCAACGCCTCTTTCTAATAGGTTGCTTGTGCGATATGCGCCGTTCCTCTCGGGGAGCACCTCGAGAGGATCCTCCAGAGTCGGATGGGGACTGCCTGGCCCGGTGGCAGGAGGCGCGTAGTAAGTTTCTCGAGCATGTGACCTGCTCCTCAGTATCCACCTGCAGTGCTTGGCCAGAGGGGACTTTTTGATCTCGCCTGCTGAGATTCATGGAGGAAGTTCGTCTCATGAGTCACAAACAGATTCCGAGACAGCAGCCTTTACGGACGCCTCCTCAAGGATGTTCCCGTCGCTTAGACAGCGAGGCGCTGTTTGGCGGGTCCAGAGAGGTAACCATCGAGCACAAAGGTCAGGTTTATCGTCTACGCATTACCCGGTACGACAGACTGATACTGACCAAGTAGGCCTGTTTCGTGACTACACCGAACTGGATCCTCTACTCTTAACCTTCTTTCCGTACGGGCGGCCTGGCAAACTGCGGCACCGTCTCGTAAGGCCGGCGGCCCTGGTTCCGGTAGCCCAGATGGGGCCGCTCCCGGTTGTAGAAGGCCAGCCAGGCATCCAGGTCCCGCTGCAGCGCTTCGACGCTCTCGTAGAGCCGCTACCGGGACTTCACCCGGAAGAACTCTTCCAGCACCGTGCGGTTGAAGCGCTCCACGAAACCGTTCGTCTGCGGACTACGCACCTGGGTGCGCCGGTGCTCGATGTCGTTGAGCTCCAGGTACGTCGCGTAAGGATGGCCCTCCACCCCGCAAAATTCAGTTCCGTTGTCGGTCAGCACCGCTTCGACCCGCAGCCCATGGCCCGGTCGAACGGCAGCACGTCGTTGTGGAGCACCTCCACCGCCGCCGCGGGCTGCTTGGAGGTGTGCAGAAAACCGAAGGCATAGCTGCCTTAGGTGTCCACCACCGCGTGCAGGTACACCTTGCCCACGCCCTTGAGCCGCCCGACGTAGAAGGTGTCCTGGCACAACAGCGCGCCAGGGTGCTCCGACTCCAGGTGCCACTCCCGGAAACAGGGGTTGTGCCGATCGATGAAGGCGATCTGCTCCCGGGTCAGCTTCAGCCCCTGCTCCAGGTGCCGCCGCCCCAGGGCCAGCCAACGCTCCAGGCGCGTCACCGGCCCTTGCTCGTTCCGGATCTTATGGATGGCGACGCCCGAGAACCGCCACGCCCTCCGCGTTGAGCAGGGCCTCGAGCCGGTTGCAGCCCCAGGCCAGGTGCCGGAGCACCATCGCCACGATCCGCCGCGCCACTTCCGGCGGCATCATCTGCGGATGGCTCTTCGGGATCGGCGGCAGGTCCTTCAGCCACTCCAGGCCGTGGGTCTTGAACCGCCGCTTGTACTCATAAAACTAGCTGCGGCTGACGCCCCGACGCCGGCAGGCTCGGCGACGTTGCCCAGGATCTCCGCCAGCTCCAGCACGCTCAGCCGCTGCCGTGCCAGCTTCGTCGCCGCGTCCATCGCCCCACCTCCTCTCCAGCTCACAACCCTGGTGTAGATTGTCGGGAGAGAAGGTTAAGAGTACATCTTAGTGAAACCTCGATTTGCAGCTGGGCCTCGCCCAGCGCCTGGTGCGCCTCGGCAAGCTTGCTCTCGTACTCTTCGCGCAGGTCCCGGGGATGGGCCCGAAGCGCATGCTCCATCCCGGCCAGCGCCTCCTCGATCCAGCCCTCGACCTCGGAAACGGTCAGGTCGTGGCGGCGAGAAACTTCTGCGGCCGTCGTCTTGCCCTTGAGGATGTCGACCACCACTTACTTCTTGCGCTTGGCGCTCCAGCGCTTGATCTCCGGACCCATCTCGTCCCTCGCTTGGCCGCCTGATCCGTCATCGGCTTACCCCCCCCTTCCTCCTGCACTGTAACCTGTACAGCTCTGGAGGGGGTCACTCCATGACCTTCGTATCCATGACCTTCGTAGCATGGGGATGGCGTTGATCAAAAACATCGATTAACGCAGCGCATAGACCACAGGAATAATGAACTCCAGCTCGCCATCTGAGACCGGCGGTGGTGGATAGGGCGCGGCTTTTCGTGCCATGTCTAAGGCGGCACGGTCAAGGAGGCGATTGCCAGTGCTCCGTTCGAGCTCGAGCTTGATCGCGCGCCCCTCGCTATCGATTCGTATGCGTAGGCGTCCCTCGCCTTCGATGCGCAGCCTTCGAGCGCGACGCGGGTAATACTTATAGCGCTCCAGCCAGGTTAGCAGTAGGTTCTCGTAACGAGCCAGTGCGTTATCGTCGACGCGCCTTGTCTCATTCCGTGCACTGCTATCTGCAGGCTGCCTCGGCTCAGGCGCAGTCTCTGGCTTAGCTGCCTGGAGGATGGTTGCTTCCTCGACCTCCTTGTTGGAGGGATCAGGAGCAGGCTCCCTAGGCCGGAGCAGCTTGTTGGTAGCCTTTGCTTGGGCTGCCACGATGGGCGCCGGAGCTGGTTTCCTTGTTAAAGTCTGGTGCTGAGGTTTGGGTGCGGGCTGCGCCTCCACTTGACGGGTAACCTTCCGCCTTGGTGGCTGGGGCGGCACTGTTTTGGGAGGTAAGGTATCTGTTTTGGGGGATAAAGTATCTGTGGTGGTCTGGGCGCGAGCCGGCTCAGACGCTGGCTGTTGGGACGTATCTGCCACTGCCGCGAGCACCTTCACCCGCAGTGGCTCGGGACGCTCGATCGGCTTAGGCTGGGGAACGGCTAGCTGCCACAGCGCTATTCCATGCAGCGCTGCAGCGATGGAGACTGCTGTCGCGATCTGCCGAGCGGTCAGATCGTGCTTCGTCATCACTGCTCCGTGCCGACAACGGGATCGCCAGGGGGTAGCGTGGCCAGTGCAATGTCCGTGCCTCCAGCTAGCCGAACCTCGTCCATGAGCCTCAGGAGCTGCTGGACTTCAGTGCGTGCGTCGCTACGCAGAACGACAGGGGCTTGTGGCCGCTCTTGCATGAGCCTCTCTAATGTCGTTCGAACGTTATCCCAGTGTACGATCTCGCCGTTAATGGCGACTTCACCGGTCTTTGTCAGTGTCACCACGATCCCTTCGGGAAGGTTTGGCTGCGAGGTCTCCGCGGTGGGTAGCTGGAGATCCATCGACTCAGGCACCAGAAACGTACTGGTGAGCATAAAGAACACCAAGAGCAAAAAGACCACGTCGATCAACGGGGCTAAGTCTAGATGGGCTCGAATACGCGAGCGGCCCTCAAATTCCATGGGGTTCATCCTCCAGGCGCAGCTCGTCGCGGGTCGATATGCTCTCTGGGCTTTTGCCAAGGTGGATCAGCACGCGGATCGCTGCGTCCTTCATGGCTGCTCGCAAACGATCGATCTCACCCTCCAGCAGGTAAAAAGCGGCCATGGCCGGAATGGCTATCGTGAGTCCAAACGCCGTGGTGAGCAGGGCTTCCCAAATGCCGCCGGACAGCACGGCGGGATCGACGCGGGAGCCAGCCTCCTGGAGACGCATGAAGGCGTTGATCATGCCGGTCACGGTACCCAGAAGCCCAAGAAGGGGACTCAGGTGAGCAATGGCGGAGAGGGCGCGTAGCCAAGATTCGAGAGAGCGGATATGCGCCGTGCCGACACGGCTCACCTCCGCTTCGATGTCGCGCACCGTCATCCGGCGGTCCGTACCACACCGGATGGCAGCCTCCATCACGCGCGCCACCGGATTGTGCTCCCGCGCAAGGCGCTGCAGCGCCGCCTCCTGATCCCCTCGGGTCAGGTCGGCCATGACTTCATCGACGAAGGCCACACGGCGCAGGCCACATCGCAAGAACTGATAGAGCTTGGCTAGTACGATGGCGCAGGCCGTTATGGAGAAGGCGAGCAGGACGTACATCACAGGTCCGCCCTGCCGAAATAACTCCCATGCGCCTCCTGGCCCAGTTGGCGTATCTAGGATGTTCATCGGGTGCTGCGTGCTCCTCCTGTGCTGCTTCCTCGTTGACGACCTGATCGGCGCTTGATAAGGAGGCGAGCGGCGCCAGCTGGTGGCGCCGCTCTGGCCGTCAGTGGTTAGAGCTTCACCTCAATGCCGCCATAGACAAAGCGCGGTAAGCCGGGGCGCGGTCCATGCGGTTGGCGGGACGCAAGATATCTTTCGTCGAGTAGATTTTGGGCGCCCAGCAGGATGCTAGTATCCTTGCGTGGCCGATAAGTGATGGCAAGGTCTGCTATGAGATAGCTGTCGGTTTTACCAAAACGTGCGTCCGGCTGTCCTAGGCCATTGACCTGTTCGGTAACATTGCTAGCGCTGGTATAGGTGGAACTGGTGTAGTACCCGGTGAGGGTGGCATTCCACTTGGCCGAGTCGATACCCGTGCTGATGGCGAGCTGCAACTCAGGAATGTAAGGTAGAGCATTGCCGCGCCTGCCGAAGCTGAAGATGGATTCGGGGTCGGTAGAGCGTGCATCGTTGAGCTGCTCGGCCTTGGTATAGGTCAAGCTGAGCGACCAAGGGTTGCGTAGACGCCAGCGCATATGCAGGCCTGGGTCGTATTTGGCGCTTAGCTCTAGGCCATAGGTTCTGGCCTCACCGAAGTTCTCGTCGTCGCCAGCGCCGGCTCCGCCGATGTTGTTAATCACGATTAGGTCCTTGAAGGTCGTATAGAAGAGGGTTGCCTCAGTAGCGAGGGCACGGCGCGGCTCGGTATACCGGGCTCCCGCCTCATAGGCGAGGCTGACCTCTTCCTTCAGGTTCTTGGTAACGGCGCCCTTGGGGCTCGGCGGGGAGAAGCCTCTATGCACGCCACCGAAGCCGATCAATCGATCGTTAAAGCGGTAAGTGACGCCGACTCCCCCAGCGGTCATGCTCAACTGGTTGTCTCCAACCTTCGAGCCCTTGGGTGACTCGTAGAGCTGGTCGAGCTTTTCATAGCGGATGCCTGGCGTCACCGTCCAGCGCCCTATTTGGATGGTGTCTTGCACAAAGACAGCCAAGGCATCGGTGCGCTGGAGCCGATCGCCGGCATCGCCCGGAACCCCCGGGGTCATGGACGTGATGGTGCCATTGCTGGCCTGCCTATAGTCGTCATCCCACTGGAACCGACGCACTTGGTCCCGGTGCAGCCTTAGACCGGCGTTGATTTCGTGATCGAGTGCCCCGGTGGTGAATCGATAGTAGAGAGCCGACTCCAGGCCTCTGGCAGCGTATTCCCGGTTGTTGGCGCGCACGCGCAACGTGCACGAGAGCTGGCCTTTGAGGCAGCTGAGACCTTCTCCGTTTGCTGCACCGGCCAGGGCCGCGGAGAGACCTAGCTTAGAGGCAGATGGCAGGTCCCGGATATCCTTGAGCTTGTACCAGTTGCGACGGAACGCCGTAGCATAGAGTGTTGTGACCACATCGAGGCTATCTCCTGGGCTCCATGCATGGCGCAAGTAGGCGTTTTCCTGGTCGGTGTCCATGTTGTCGAAACGCGAAGCGGCATATCGCCGCAGAGGGTCTTGAGCAAAGTCTTCGTCGCGCAGGCCTAGGTAGCCCTCATTGGCGTTCAGGGTGTTGTTGCCATACTTGAGCTCCAGACGCTGATACGCTTCAGTGGGTGGCTCCCAGGAAAGCTTGATCATCCGGTCTTTTTTGAAGAACCCGGTTGCTCGGCCATTCCGGAAGTCTGCGGTCTCGTCGATGCGCTTGAACCCCTCATTCTGGCGAAAGTAACCTTCAATCAAGAAGCCCCACTGACCGGCCTCGGTCGAGATGGTGTTGCCGGCAAATAGATGGGTGCGGAGTTCCTCGAAGCTGCCTGCTAGGGACTTGATGTAAGCGGTCTCGCGGGTGGGAATCGGCGTCGATAGATAGTTGATGACGCCGCCCGTGATGTGTGGGCCGTATTTGATCTGGCTAGATCCCATCAAGACTTCCATCCCGCTCATGCGCCCCACCGTAGGCGCGTAATAGGCAGCGGGTGCAGAATAGGGGGCAGGCGCGATGAGGACGCCATCCTCCATGAGGGTGACTTTGGCGCTACGCGTGGTGTCGACACCACGCAGGCTGATGCTGGGGAACAGGCCGAAGAATTCCTCCCGAACGTAGATACCAGGGACTTGGCGTAACACGCGGTTGACATCGTCATAGCTTTGGCGCCGGATCGCCTCCTTGCTAATTAGCCGGGCGGCGCCAGGCATGGATTCCACATTGGCAGGGTTGCCAATGATCATGATCCTATCCAGCACTTGGGCGGTACCGTCGTTTTCGGTGCCTGGATCCATCGCCTCATCAGCGTAGGCGGAAAGGCTCGCCAGACCTAGGGCGCCGACAGTGATGACTTTGCGAATCTCGGATCGAATCACGACACTCCTCCCAGCAAGTGTTCGCCGTTCCTTGAGTTTCCGCCGGTATGCGGGTCCACTAGCTGGCTAGGCCCGCTGCCATTGCCTCCGGAGCTTTTTGCCGGGGAGCGATGGGCCGTTGCTGGCTGAGCGTATTATGGAGGACTGTAATCGTATTGTAAATAGTGATCGATCTCATTTGTAATTGGGCGGCGCTCAAGGCGGCCGGTACCTACAATGGACAGCCGTCAGGAAGCCGCCCAGGGTGAAGCCCTACTGAGGGTGTCAGTCGGTACAGGCGCAGCTTGAGGGCAGGTGGCACAGGGAGCCATGCGGAGTCTGGGGGCGGATAGCTGTGCCGTACTCGATCGGCGCCCCGAGCCCTCGTGGTCTGAATGAAGTTAGGGAAGGGCTGAGATCCGGGGCATACGTACCACCTACCTGAGGCATGGTTGGCTTTGCCTATGGGGCTAAGATGCCCTCGAGCTGCCTTGGGCAGCTTGCGGCTCGCACACGGTGACGGAGCGGGCCCCACGGCGCGGTCCATGCCACGCCGGCGAGCGCCCTGCACTCGATAGCATTGGTAGCATTGGTGCCGGGCAAGGGACTCGAACCCCCGACCTACTGATTACGAATCAGTTGCTCTACCAGCTGAGCTAGCCCGGCAGGAGGGTTGCTAAGTATACGGTCCGGGCCGCGGCCGGCCAAGGCGCCGTGGCCTCAACCATTGCGGATTCGGATGATGACGTCCACCCCCTCCGTGACGGTGCCTTCAGGGGGTGAGGGGAGCCGTCCCAGGGATACCGCCTCGGGGTCGACGTCGGTGAGGGTTCCTGTGTCCACGTTATAGAAATGATGATGAGGTCGGGTATTGGGATCGTAGAACACCTTGGATGGATCGACGATCACCTCGCGAATCAACCCCTTGCGGGCGAACAGGCCCAAGGTGTTGTATACGGTGGCCTTGGAGACCGGAGGGGCCTCCCGGTTGACCAAAGCTAACACCTGCTCGGCGGAGAGGTGTTGGGGCTTGGCGAACAGGACCCGAGCGATGCGCAGCCGCTGACGCGTGGGCAGGATCCCGCGCTCGCGAAGATGTGCCTCCAAGCGCTCCGGCGGGCAAGGCGGCGCATTTCCCAGCATGCCACTAGATTATCCAAAAACACGCCCATTGTCCATGGGTATTGCCGGACTTTCCAGCCTGCCGCGGCGGTCAGGGATTCTGGGCCGGATCCCGGTAGAGGGACCAGTCTTGGTCCAGAGGCATGGCGCCGTCGAAATAGGAGTACTGGCTGGTGGGGACGTCCCGCCAGGTGGCAGGGAGGTCTGGGGGGCGACAGTTGCCCTGGGCGTCCGGGACGCCACGGCAATACATGCCCGCCGTGCTCTGGCCCTGCTGCCGCGAGGCGGTGACGTCGAAGGAGACCACGTTCTGCCCCATGCCGTTCCGGAGCAGTAGGGTATTGGTGACAGGTGCCGGAGTGTCGGGCATCACCAGCATGGGGCTGGCGCTCATGTCCGCTACGAACTCCGAGCGCATCTGCCCGTCGTCCAAGGTTTGGGTGATGCGGGGCTTGTTGTCGAAGGGCTTGAGGTATTCCTGGCAATAGCTGTCGTTGCAGGTCCATTGCCCCGTGTTAGGGTCCTTGGCGTGATCCCCCAGCAGTTGGCGTACGGCCACCCGTCCGTAGGGGGCGCCACCCCCGGGGCAGGTGGGGCAAGCCACCATGTAGGAGCCGCCCGTGCCGATACCGGTCACGGCCATAGGCGAAACAGTGCTGTTGGGGTCATTGCGGGTGCGGTCGCCTAATGGATCCTCTCCGTTGCAATAACGAAATACCGCATTAAAACAGGAAGGATTACCGAAGCTGGCCGATCCTGCGGCGCTCCCGTCTGAGGGGCCAAAGCTTTGGAGGCTGTAATACTCTTGGGCGAAGCCCTGACCGTTGTCCGGCAGGCCCACGATCACGTGGTAATAGACATTCCCCGAAGCATCCCGCACCAACTCCTGAAGGAAGGGAGTAGGATCGCTTCCTCCCATCATCATAGGACTAGAAATGAAGGTGCCGCAGTTGACTTGCGGCTTGCCCGGGATATTGCAGCTGATGGTGACAAAGGCTTGGGTGAGGGGGGCCGGGTCCGGGCTGAAGTTGAAGGTGAAGGCCGCCTCCGTGGCGAATGGTGCCCCCAGCAAGATCGCCAGGGCGGCGACGCGCAACGGTCTCCTCATACCTCCGGCCCTCCCGGCAGCCGGTGCGGTCGAGCAGTGGTTATACGATGAATGACAGTTTATGAAAGTGTCTCACATCGGCTTGCTTGATGCAAGACTGGGCAGGCGAGGGAGGAAGCATGCGCATCGGTATCCCTAAGGAGATCAAGGACCACGAGTTCCGGGTGGGGGTCACGCCCTCCGGGGTTCGCGCCTTGGCGGAGGCCGGGCACGAGGTGCTGGTGGAGCGGGGGGCCGGCGAGGCCATCGGCTTCACCGACGCCCGCTACCGGGCCGCCGGGGCCCGCATCGCCTCCGGGCCCGAGGAGGTCTACGCCTGCCCCCTGGTGGTCAAGGTCAAGGAGCCCCAGCCTTCCGAGCTGCCCTTGCTTCGGGAGGGCCAGATCCTCTTCACCTACCTGCACCTGGCGGCTGAGCCGGCTCTGGCCCGGGGCCTGATGGAGCGGGGCTGTATCGCTGTGGCCTACGAGACGGTCACCGACGCGCACGGGCACCTGCCCTTGCTGGTGCCCATGAGCGAGGTGGCAGGCCGCCTGGCGGTGCAGGCCGGGGCGGCGGCCCTGCAGATGATCCACGGTGGCCGCGGGGTGCTCCTGGGAGGCGTGCCCGGGGTGCCGCCGGGTCGGGTGGTGATCGTGGGCGGAGGGGTAGTGGGGACCCAGGCGGCGCGCACCGCGCTGGGCCTGGGCGCGGAGGTGGCCGTCCTGGATGTGGATCTGGAGCGGCTGCGCTGGCTGGACGATCATTTCGGCCCGTCCCTGCGTACTCGCTACTCGGACAGCCACACCTTGGCCGAGCTGGTGGAGGGGGCGGACCTGGTGGTCGGGGCGGTGCTGGTGCCCGGCCGTCACGCCCCCCGCCTGCTCACTCGGGAGCACCTGCGGGCCATGGGTCGGGGGGCGGTGCTGGTGGACGTCTCCATCGACCAGGGCGGCTGCGCCGAGACCTCGCGGCCGACGACTCATTCGGACCCCACCTACGTGGAGGAGGGGGTGGTCCATTACTGCGTGACCAACATGCCCGGCGCCGTGGCCCACACCGCTACCTGGGCCCTGACCCACGCCACCTTGCCCTACGTGCAGCGCTTGGCCGCCCTGGGCTTCCCCCGGGCCTTCCAGGAGGATCCCGGGCTGCGGGCAGGTCTCAATGTCTGCCTGGGGCGGATCACCCACCCGGAGGTGGCTGCCGACTTAGGCCTGCCTTATACCCCTCTGGAGGAGCTGCTGGGGTGAGATGGACCCGGATTCAGCCGCAGCCGGCCCGCTCGGGGCGGCGTTGCCAGGCCTGGGATCGGGCCAGCTCCCGGGGCGTCATGTCCAGCTCCAGGGCCCGGGCGTAGTGGGCCGCCAGGGGGGAGCCGGCCTCGGCGGCCCGGCTATACCAGAAGTGGGCGTAGGCGATGGCTTGGGGCAGGTCCAAGGGCTTCTTGCCGTCGGTGACCCGGAACAGGCGGTAGGGATTGCCTTGGTGGAGCACGACCGGGTCCTCCCGCCAGGTCCGGATGCCGAAGTACTGTCCCAAGGCGAGCTGGGCGCCGGCGTGGCCCTGCAGGGCCGCCCGGCAGAGCCAGCGGCGGGCCAGCACCGAGTCCTTCCCGCCCCCGAAGCCGCAGCAGTAGAGCCGGCCAAGCCGGTACTGGGCCTCGGCGTCGCCGGCCTCGGCGCGGGCCTGAAGGGCGGCCAGCCGGTCTGGGTCATGGAAGGAGGCGGCGGTGGCGCAGCCGCCCAACCAGGCGGCCAGCAGGGCAGGCAGCAGGCTGCGGCGCATGGTGCTCTCCTCCCCGTGCCGAAGGCACCGCAAGCTTAGCACAGGCCGCTTCCCCGGCCTCGGCCGGGAGCTTAGAATCGCCCCGCCCTCGGAGGATGCCGCCATCGTCTACGAGCTAATCCGTCCCCTGCTCTTCCGGCTGGAGCCGGAGCGCTCCCATCGCCTGGCCTTGGAGGCCTTGGAGGCGGCGTGGCGCGCCGGGCTGCTGCGCCTGGCCGGTCCGGCGCCCCGGCTACCGGTGCGCCTCTGGGATCTGACCTTTCCCAACCCGGTGGGCCTGGCCGCGGGCATGGACAAGGACGGGGAGCACCTGGAGGCCTGGGGGGCGCTGGGTTTGGGCTTTGTGGAGGTGGGTACCGTCACCCCGCGGCCTCAGCCCGGCAATCCTCCGCCGCGGCTGTTCCGGATCCCCGAGGCCCGGGCCCTCATCAACCGCATGGGCTTCAACAACCAGGGGGTGGACCGGCTGGTGGAGCGGCTGCGCCGGGTCCGCTTCCCTGGGGTGGTGGGGGTGAACCTGGGCAAGAACCGGGACACCCCTCTGGAGCGGGCCCTGGAGGACTACCGCTACGGCCTGGAGCGGGTCTATCCCCACTGCGGCTACGTGGTGATCAACGTCTCCTCCCCCAACACGCCCGGGCTGCGCGAGCTCCAGGGCCCGGAGGCCCTGGGCCGCCTCCTGGCGGGGTTGGGGGAGGCCCGGCGGCGGCTGGAGGACCGGCACGGGCGCCGGGTGCCCCTGCTGGTGAAGCTGGCTCCGGACCTGGAGGAGGCCGAGCTGGAGGTCTTGGCCAGGGTGCTGCTGGAGCACGGCGTGGACGGGGCCATCGCCACCAACACCACGTTGCGCCGGGAGGGGGTGGAGGGCCTGCCCGGGGCCGGGGAGCCCGGGGGGCTGAGCGGCGCCCCCCTCCGGCCTCTGGCCGACGCCGTGCTGGCCCGCCTGCACCGGGCTCTGGAGGGCCGGCTGCCCCTGGTCGGCGTGGGGGGGATCCTGGAGGGGCGCGACGCCGTGGAGAAGGTCCGGGCCGGGGCCAGCCTGGTGCAGCTATGCACGGGCCTGGTCTACCGGGGCCCGGGCCTGGTCCGGGCC
>WFXX01000314.1 GCA_015490395.1 Gammaproteobacteria bacterium
GGTGGAGGCGGTGCACGAGCTGAGCGCCCCCCTCCACCAGGGCCCCGCCGCCCGAGGCATCGGGGAACACGCGTAGGGACCATCGAGGGATCATGGACCGCGGCCCCTCCGCCCCGCCCTATCCCGAGCGCTTCGAGGCCCTGCGCCGGATGGGGCCCTTCACGGAGGCGATGTTCAACCGGATCATCGCCTTCCAGGAGCGCCAGCACCCGGCCTGGGACGAGGGCCGGCCCTTCGAGGAGCGGATCCGGGGCCTGCCCCTGCATTACCTGGTCTTCAGCCACCCCGAGCGGGACCCTGCCCGCTACGGGCCCACCGTGGCCCCCTACTTCCCCCTGCGGGAGGAGCTGGCCCGCATCGCCCACTACGCCCGCCAAGCGGCCGCCGACCGCCCGGAGGGCCCCCTGGTGCTGGACTGCCACGCCGGGAACGGCTTCGTGGGCAGCCTCCTGGCCCGGGAGGGGGTGCGGGTCCTGGGGCTGCGGGACCCGGCGGCCAAGCCCAACCAGATCCGCAACTTCTACGACCCGACGCGCTACGAGCTGCAGGAGCGCTCCCTGGAGGAGGCCGTCCGGGCCGGGGACCTGCCCCCTGTGGACCTGGCCTTCTCCTCCTGGATGCCGGCCGGGCGCAATCTCACCCCCCACATCCTGGCTCTGGAGCCGAGGCTGGTGGTCTTCGTCCACACCGACCACCGGCATCCCGAGACCGGCCAGCCCCAGACCGGCACCCCCGAGGCCTTCCGGGAGCTGCCCGGCTACCGTCTGGAGCACGCCTGGACGGTGACCCGGCCCAAGGACCTGTTCCATGCCATCTGGCCGGATCTCACCCCCTGCATCGAGGAGGTGCGGCAGGTGAAGGTCTACGCCCGGGAGGACCTCCCTGCCCTGGAGATCCCGGAGGCCGTGCCCACCGGGGAGCCCTACGACTGGGAGGAGGAGCTGGCCATGGCCCTGCTGGCCCACGAGGCCCGGGCCTGGCTGGAGGGGCGCGCCGGAGGCCCCCCCGGAGGCGGCGGGGATGAGGGCCCCTGGAAACCATCTGGGAAAGTAGGTTAGCTTAAGGGACCCCGGGAAGGGTCCGGGGAAGAGGCCCAGGCCCGGAGGAGAGGCGTGAGGCGGCGCGGGACCGGCTCCGTGGGGCAGCCCTCCGGGGGCGGCCTGTTGTCGACCGGGGCGGTGGTGGTGCGGGGGCGCGGACCGGAGCGCCGCTACCTGCTCCTGCGGGCCTACCGCAACTGGGACTTCCCCAAGGGGTTGGTGGAGCCGGGGGAGGATCCCCTGGAGGCGGCCCTCCGGGAGGTGGCCGAGGAGACCTCCCTCCGCGACCTGCGCTTCCCCTGGGGCCGGGCGTTTCGGGAGACCGGGCCCTACGGGCGCCAGGGAAAGGTGGCCCGCTACTATCTGGCCGAGTCTCCCGCCGGCGCGGTGCATCTGCCGGTGAGCCCGGAGCTGGGCCGCCCGGAGCACGACGAGTGGCGCTGGGCTCCCTACGAGGAGGCCCGAGCCCTGCTCCCGCCCCGGCTGCACCCCGTGCTGGACTGGGCCCACGCTCGCTCGGGCACGGACCCTGGGGAGCAGGCCGGCAAAGACGGCAGCGCATGAACCAGAAGCCCTTCCGCACGCTCATCCTATGGACGATCTGGCTGGCCACGGCCATGATCGTCTACCTCAGCCTGTACCGGGACACGGAAGTCTGGTCCTTCGTCCGGCACGATCCCAGCAAGATCACCTGGCTGATCCTCATCATGTTCGTGATGGGGGTGGTGGGGAGCTTCGTGCTGGTGCTGCTGCTGACCTTCGAGCACCTGGAGGCCCAACGGGCCGACGAGCTGCTGCGCCAGCGCGGGCTGGGAGGGATGACCTTCCCGCGGCGCCGACGCCTGCGGGCGGTGCACCGCTTCTTCCAGGCCCTGCGCACGGTGGTGGACAGCAACGCCCAGCCGGACGTGGACCTGCTGCTGCACACCGAGCTGGCCGTCTACCACCGCATCAACCACAGCATCGAGGTGCTGGGCAACCTGCTCATCACCCTGGGTCTCATCGGCACCGTGCTGGGCCTGACCCTGACCCTCACCGGGCTCACCGGCTCCCTGGAGGCCCTGGGCCAGAACCAGGAGGCCCTTCTGGCCGGCTTGCGCAAGGCCATGGCGGGCATGGGCACGGCCTTCTACACCACGCTGCTGGGGGCGGTGCTGGGGGGGGTGCTGCTGCGGGTCTTCGCCCAGATTACCGAGCATGGGATAGAGGCCCTGCACGACAACCTCACCCGCACGGTGATGGTACGCTGCGGGGCGGACCTGCAGCCCTCCCTGGAGCGGGACCTGCGGGCCTTGGACGGGGCCATGGCCGCCCTGGGAGAGCACGTCAAGGTGCTGGAGATCGCCTTGAACCATTCCCGAGGCGCCATGTCCGAGTTCCGTGAGGAGGTCTCTCGGCTACGGGAGGCCACACGGGCGGAGATGGCCGCCTTGGCGGAGGAGATCCTCCGCCACCGGCAGTACGTGGAGCTCTTGCAAAAGGAGGCCCGCCTGCTGCGGCGCCTCCACAGCCCTTGGTGGGCCCTGGCCCGCCGGCGCAGCCGACGCCGGGTGGAGGAGGCTGCCGCCCCCCAACGGATGGAAGCGGCGCCAAGCGAGGCCACCAGGGAGGAGACGCCAGCCGCCCCGGTGGCGCACCGGGGCCGGGGCTGAGGGCTGAGACAAGGAGCGCATTCCCCGGGGGCAAAGCCGCAGAGGTCGCATCCGGAAGCATCCGTTGCCATGGGTGTCAAGGATCGCAAGCTGCTGCGCCGGGTCCGCTCTCACACCAACGTGTATGAGAGCTTCTCCGACATCGCCCTCCTCATGCTGGCCACCTTCATCTTCCTGCTGGCCACCATCCTCATCACTTCCAAGCTCCAGGAAGAAGAGGTCATCCCCCGTCTCAAGCAGGAGCTGGCCTCCCTCCAGCAGCGCCTGAGCGCCTCCGAGGCAGCCCGCCGGCGCCTGCAGCGGGACCTGGGGGACCTGGCCGGCATGAACGTCGAGGCCCAGATGGAGCGGGTCCTGGCCGCCGCCGGCCTGGACCAGGGTCAAGGCCGGAAGGACTTCGAGCTCTTCGTGGAAGGCCTGCGGGACCTGCCGGGGGAGACCCTGCACCTGGTGGTGGACGCCACCGGCTCCATGCACGGGGCCTCCACCTTCCTGGTGCCCATCCTGCGGGTGATCGTCCAGCGCTCGGGCAAGCGGCTCGATGCCATCACCTGGTTCGCCGACGGCCAAGGGGAGACCTTCCGCGGCTCCCTGGGGGAGATGCTGGACCAGCTCCTCAACGGGGCCCCCTTCGTGGGCAGCAACGAGACCATCGGGGATGCCTTCGCCCGGGCCGCTCGGAATGCCCCTGCCCCGGGAGCCTACCTGCTCATCGGCGACGAGCCCTCGGACGACCGGATCTACTACGACGAGATACCGGCGCCGGTCTTCACCCTGCCCATCGGGCGGGACATCCCCTTGACCTTGTGGGAATACCAGAAGCTCGCCGACAAGACCCACGGGCGCATGCTGCACCTGGTCTTCCGCTGAGCGGCTCAGGGCCTTGCCTGGCCCGTCCCTGCTCCTCCTTCAGTCGCGGCGGGTGAAGATGGGGGAGGGGAAGGGGGTGATCTTGCCGCCCTCGCCCTGGTCGGCGTGGATTTTGTTCACCCCCTCTCGCTCCACCTCGTCGATGCGCACCACCGCGTGCATAGGCACGTAGATGCGGCGCACGCCGGAGAACTCGGCCTTGAGCCGCTCCTCGCCGGGGTCCACCACCACCCCGGAGCGCTCGCCGAAGAGCAGGCCCTCCACCTCCACGAAGCCCAGCAAGGCGCTCTGGCTCACCGAGCGGGCGTGGAGCTCGTAGAGCTTGCCCCGGTTGTGGAACAGGATGCGGTAGACCTGGCGCTGGCGGCTCATGAACGGATCCTTAGGGCAGATGCCTAGCGTGGGCCCCGTAGTCAGGCCTCCGGGCCCGGCCGCATTCTAGCCCAGAGCAGGCGGGCCCGGAGGCCTGACTACGGGGCCCACGCTAGGCATCTGCCCTAAGGATCCGTTCATGAGCCGCCAGCGCCAGGTCTACCGC